>JAVHRE010000062.1:0-6136 GCA_036171495.1 Bacteroidales bacterium | reverse complement strand
TTTTAGCATTATTTGGCGTTATATGGCATGGTCAAATCAAACGCTGGCAACAATTGTATTGTGGACAATAACTGTTTATCTTGCTGTAAATAAGAAATTTTACTGGATTACTTTTATTCCTTCTGTTTTTATGACAGCCGTTGTAACGGCATATTTATTAGTTGCTCCCGAAGGTTTTAAAATGAATGTTGAGATAGGACAGATTATTGGAGTATGTTTGGCAGGTATTTTAGCAATAGTTTTTATGATATGGAATTACAGAAAACCTAAAACAATAAATAGTTGATTTTCATTTAAAATGATTTTTTTTAGCGTAATTCATTTTTATTTTATGAAACTCCATCCATATTTTTCCATAAACTTATTTACTTCTTCTGTAAAAGGTTTTTTTGAATGATGTTTTTCCTGATTATGAATATAATCTCTGACTGATTGAAGGTGGCTTTCGCTCACTCCCACAGCCCAATAATCATCTTGCCAGATAAATTTGTTTTTTGTGAGATTGTTTTGATTAATCCGAAAGGATGATTTACCTTTAATAAGTTGAGCCACTTTGCTGATGCTTTGTTCTTTACCAAGAGCAATTAAACAGTATGAATGTTCCTGAAATCTATTTACACAATCAAACCAAATGTTTTTTCTTCCGCATTTTGTTTGATATGTTGAAAAACATTTTTCCTTATTTCATTTGAATTTAGAAATGGTTCTCTGTTTTTTGTAGAGAAAACTAACTGAATGTAAACCCTTACCCAACTCATGACTTTTGTTTTTATATGGCTAAAGCCAGCTGAATTTTATTTCTTTTATCAGTCAGTTAAAACTGACTGTAATAAATAATGGCATACTGCTATTATTTTTTTGCTTTGCTTTATCTATTTAAGTTTGGCTTTAGCCAACTGAAAAAATAAAATTCAATTTTGCTTTAGCATCATTTTTTCTAATTAAATTATTTTTCCTATCTTTAAGACAAATATAATAATTATTTTTATACCCGTTTTATATCACTAAACAATTATTAATTGAAACCTTTTTTAGAGTCGTTTTCCGAATACATTGTTGCTAATTATTTAGATGAATTTTCTAATAGTTGTGTTATTTTTCCAAGTCGTCGTGCCGGTGTTTTCTTTCAAAAACAACTTGCAAGTAAAATTAACAAAACATGCTGGTTGCCCAAAATAACCACATTAAACGAATTTATAAGTGAAATTTCTGCTATTCAACCTGCCGACCAACTTCAATTAATATACAAACTATATCAGGTGTTTTGTTCAAAAACCGGAATTAACGAAAGTTTTGATGAGTTTTATTTTTGGGGGCAAGTTATTTTATCCGATTTTAACGAAGTTGATAAAGAACTTGTTGATGCTCATAAACTTTTTTCTAATCTTTCAGATATCAAAGAAATAGAAAGTACTTTTTCTGAATTGTCGGAAGAGCAGCTTAATGCGATTAAACAATTTTGGGGTGAAGTTGATTTTAATGTTAAATCTGAAGGCAAAGAAAAATTTTTAGTGTTATGGGAAAAACTTTATATCGTTTACAAAGAGTTTAATGAGCAGCTTTCTCAAGAAAAACTTGGTTACGAAGGCAAAATTTACAGAACCCTTATTGATAATTTAACAACAAAACAAAATGTTCTCATCTCTTACAAACACATTTTTATTGTAGGATTTAATGCTTTATCAAAATCTGAACAAGAGCTTTTTAAGTGTTTGCAAAAGTTTGGAAATACAGAATTCTTTTGGGATTTTGATAGCTTTTATTTCGACGACAAACTTAATGAAGCCGGATATTTTATCAGAAAAATGCTCCAAAATTTTCCTCCACCCGAAACATTTCAATTTGAAACTGGAATTTGTTCACAAAAAAATATTAATATTTATTCGACTCAAACTCAAGTAGGACAAGCAAAAATTCTATCCGAGATATTTAAAAATTCAAATTTATCAAACGAAAATACTGCATTGGTTTTAGCCGATGAAACTATGCTTTTGCCAGTTTTGTACTCTCTCCCAAATGATGTTACCAAGTTAAATGTTACAATGTCGTATCCTGTAAAACAAACGCCTTCGGTGCAGTTTATTTATTTATTGTTAGAAATGCAGGGAAACATTAAAAAATCGGCTAATGAATTTGTTTTTAAATCTAAAGATGTTTTGTCGGTATTAAATCATCAGTTTTTAAATGAAAATGATTGGACTAAAAATATTAAAAATGAGATAATTAACTTAAATAATAATTACATAAAAAAAGAAATTTTTAAAGAAAACGACACTTGTTCTAAAATATTTTTACAATGCAATTCGCCATTAGAATACTGCAAATACATTTGTGATATAATTTTTAATGTTATTGCAAATGGCTTAAAATCAGAGAACTGTTTAGAAAAACAAATTTTGTATTCAATTTATCGCGAAACATTAAAGTTGGGAGAACTTATTCAAAAGTATAATATAGAGATAGTTAAACACGACACTTTTTTAAAAATTTACAAACAAGCTATTGATAACGTAAAGGTTGCATTTAGAGGCGAACCACTTGCAGGATTACAAATTATGGGTATTCTTGAAACGCGTTTGCTCGATTTTGAAAATATTGTTTTATTGTCTGTTAATGAGGGCATTATACCGGCTGGAAGTGCTGCTATGTCATTAATTCCATATAACTTGCGAAAAGGATTTGGTTTACTAACTCTTGAACATCAGGATGCGATTTTTGCTTATCATTTTTATCATTTGTTACAACGTTCTAAAAATATCGAACTTGTATATTCTTCAAATAAAAACGAAAATGGAAAAAGCGAAGCAAGCAGGTTTATTCATCAGTTGCGTTTTAATGAAAATTTTAAAATCGAAGAATTTCAGGTAACCGACAAACCCGGCGTGTTTTTAAACAATGATATTTCAATTGAAAGAACCGAACATATTAATTTAAAACTTAAAAAATATTTTAATAATGAATTTAAGTTATCTCCTTCATCTATTAATGCTTATATTAATTGTTCCTTAAAATTTTATTTCAGGTATATTGTTGGATTAAAAAAATCCGATGAACTTACAGAAAGTATTGATGGTTCTATGTTTGGGAATATTTTTCATAAAACCGTTGGATTATTATACCAAAATTATATTGGACAAATTGTTACTCAAAGTATTGTTGAAGAAATAAAAAACGAACAAAAAATAGAAGCTGCATTAAATATTGTTTTTAATGAAATTGTATTTAATGGTAATATGCCCAAAACTTTAAATGGATTAGAACTTCTTAATTATCAGATATTAAAAAAATATATAATTCGCTTACTCGAATATGACAAAAATAATAGCCCGTTTAAAATTATTGGAATTGAAATGAATACAAATTACCCATTTAAAGTAAATTTTCAAGATATAGAAAAAAATATTTTAATTAACTGCTATATTGACCGCTGTATCGAGAAAGAAGGCAAAACAATTATTCAGGATTTTAAAACAGGCGAAGTTAAAAATAAAGTAACAAATTTAGAAACATTGTTTACTCAAAACAATGAATATTCGGCTATGCGTCAAGTTATTATATATTCACTATCGCTTGGTAACATAAATAATGTAAAACCGGAATTGCTTACTGTTAGAAAAAAATTAATAGATGAAAACATTAATTTAACAATAGAAAAGAATGAAATAAAAAATGCTTTAGAAATAAAAAAAGAATTTGACAAATGTCTGAAATTAGCTTTAAATAATATGTTTAGTATAGATGAACCATTTTTGCAAACTCAAAAAACTACAATATGCAAATATTGTGATTATAAACAAATTTGTCGAAGATAATTTTATTAATTTATTAATTTTGCAAAATGATTTCAACTTTTTCTTCATATAAAGTTAAAATTCGTGATAATGAATTTGTAACTCCCGATGGTATAAAGTATGCCAATTCAGTAGCAATTTCATTTTTTGATAAAAACAGAAAAGAATTATCATACATCGAATTAGCATATACCGATGCTAACAATATTTTCGATTTAATTAAAAAAGGCGAAAAAGTAAATTTAGACTATTGTTATGTAGAAGAGTTTTCGTTATCAAAATATCGTCAAATAAATAATCTTGAAAAAGAAGAATTAGTTACTGTTAAATCTTTTTCGGCTAAAAATTCTGTTTTTGATGCAATTGAATTGACTGATTTTTCGTTTGGCGTATTTCAGGAGGGTAATGTGAGCTTCCAAAATGCCGCTTTTATTCATGGTGGGATTAATTTATCATCATCAGTTTTTGAAGATGGAAAAGTTAGTTTTAATTCCTGCATTTTTAAAAATGGCAATTTGAATTTTAATGATGCAAATTTTGGGCATGGTGGCATAAATTTCAAAAATGCTGTTATGGGCAATGGCAACAAAGATTTTCAGTATGCATACTTTGGCAATGGCGATGTATTATTTGCAAATACCGTTTTTGGCGATGGCGATATTTCATTTATAAATGCCAACTTTGGTAATGGCGATGTGTCGTTTAAAGTTGCAATTTTTGGTAATGGTAAAATTGATTTTCATTATGCGACTTTTGGTGAAGGCGATATTTCTTTTGAAAGAACAGAGTTTGGAACTGGCAGAGTAGATTTTAGAACTGTTGAATTTGGTAATGGTAAAATTAATTTTAACCGTGCTGAATTTAAAAATGGCGATGTATCGTTTGACGAATCGGAAATGCTTGAAGGTAAATTGTCGTTTAAAAATGCAAACATTGGCGATGGCAATTTTAGTTTTCAAAACTCACAATTTCCAAAAACTGAAGTTTCGTTCGAGAAAGCACTTTTTGGAGCAGGTATAGTCTCTTTTTATAATACAAGTTTTAATTCACTATCATTAAAGTCCTGTCAATTAAATAATTATTTCGACCTTCGACTTTCTCAGGCAAATTTGCTTGATTTAAGCGATACTGTTGTCCGCGATATTATTGACCTTACTCCACACGATTCTGATGTGAAAATAAAAGAATTAAATTTTTCGGGCATGCGGTTATTAGGGCGAATTTATATAAACTGGCGAGCTAATAACATTAAGCAATCAATTAATATTCAGAAAAATACTTTATTGTGGCTCAAAGCTGAACAATTCAGAACTCTAAAGCAAAATTTTAATTCTACAGGGCGATATGATGATGAAGACTTGGCTTATATTGAGTTTAAAAGAAACGAAGCTCTTGCAATTTTAAAAGATGGTGTTAAAGAAAATAAAAATTCAGCAATTTGGCGATATCCTGCCTATTGGTTTAAAATGTTGATTTTTGACAGGATGGGACTTTATGCGACTTCACCCATGAGGGTTTTGGTTAGTGTTTTGGTAACCTATTTCGCACTTACTTTAATACAGTTTGTTTTTCCATTTATATTTGATACAAATATTAACTGTATTTCCGCCGACGCTTCCATCTGGACTAAATTCTGGGATACTTTTTATTATAGTGGCATTACCTACTTTACTATTGGATATGGCGATTGTTCTCCGGTAGGTATCTTACGACAGGTTGCCGATTTAGAGGGCTTTATTGGCGTTTTTATGATGTCGTACTTCACAGTAGCATTCGCAAGAAAAGTGTTAAGGTAATTTATAAAACTTTAATTTCGTAAGTAACTTCCATAGCTTTTTTGTAAGCTGCCGAAACTCCACAATATTTTTCCTGCGATAAATTTACTGCTTTTTGTAATTTATCGAATGACAAATTTTCACCTTTAAATTCATAAATTATGTGCATTTTGTTGAAATATTTAGGATGTTCTTCGGTTAATTCTCCATCAACATTAATATTAAATTCATCAATTTTAACTTGCATTTTAGCAAGAATTGAAATAACATCCATTCCTGTACAACCTGCCAGTGCTGCTAACATTAAATCTTTTGGGCGCGGTCCCGAATCGTTGCCACCAACTTCGGGCATTGCATCCATTTGCACATTATGTCCATTAACATTTGCAACAAATGTCATTTTGTTTTTCCACGTTGTTTTTACTGTATGTGTCATATAGTTATTTTATTGCAAAGTTAGCAAGATAATTCGATATTTGTAATTTGTTTTTAGATAGGTTGAAATTCATAAATCTAAATTCATAAATCTAAATTCATAAATCTAAATTCATAAATCTAAATTCATAAATC
>JAVHRE010000061.1:0-1226 GCA_036171495.1 Bacteroidales bacterium | reverse complement strand
AAGAATTGGAAAAGGCATTTCCTGAAAAAGTTTTCGGCCTGTCAGATCACACCACCAGTAATTTGGCATGTTTTGGAGCAGTAGCTTTGGGCGCATCAATTTTAGAACGACATTTTACAGATTATATGCAGCGTACCGGGCCTGATATTGTGTGTTCTATGAATCAAAACGCTTGCGCGGAATTGATTACGGGCAGTGAGCAGATTTGGCAAATGCGTGGTGGTACCAAACATCCTGCTAAAGAAGAACAAGTGACTATTGACTTTGCTTTTGCAACTGTGTGTACCATTAAATCCATTAAAAAAGGTGAGGTGTTTACCAAAGAAAATATTTGGGTAAAACGACCCGGAACAGGCGAAATTTTGGCCGAACATTTTAATGATATTTTAGGCAAAAAGGCATTATATACCATTGCCATGGATCAACAATTAACCTGGAGTGATGTGAAACTATGAAAAAATTATACGATTTAAATAGAAAATTTGAATACGAAAATGGGTTTTATGCTACAGCCGACTCATCAAGGTTTAGTAAGTTTATTACCCATTTAGAATTCTTCAAACAAACATCAACTATCAGAGGTGAAATTGTTGAGTTTGGAATCTTTAAAGGAAATTCATTTTTTAGATGGATTAAATTTAGAGACTTATTAGAGCAAACTAGTAGTCGAAAAATAATTGGGTTTGATATTTTTGGTGATTTTCCAGAAGCTGTTTATGAGGAAGATAAAGTAAAGAGAGAAGCTTTTGTAAAAGAAACGAATGGTGGGAAAAGTATTTCATTAGAAGAAATAAATGAATTATTAGGCACCCAAGGTCTTAAAAATAATGTCGAAATTATTAAAGGGGATATTTTGGTGACGCTTGATAAATACTTAATTGAAAATCCACATTTAAAAATTTCATTATTACATATTGATGTTGATTTATATGAACCTACCAAGCATATTTTAGAGAAACTCTATAACAATGTTTCTAAAGGAGGAATTATTATATTTGATGATTATGGTGCTTTTGCAGGTGCTAATAAGGCCATAGATGATTTTTTTAAAAATAAAATTGAGATAAAAAAGTTATCATTTTCAAATGCTATTTCCTATATAGTTAAATAGATGAGAAAAATAGTTTTTCTAACGGGTACCAGAGCCGATTTTGGTAAATTAAAATCGTTGATTAAAATTACCCAAAATAATGATGCTTTTGAGGTTCATATATTTGCTACGGGTA
>JAVHRE010000060.1:0-6200 GCA_036171495.1 Bacteroidales bacterium | reverse complement strand
TTAATTTATCGCTTTCTTCGGCTTTTTCTTTAGCTAAAATTAATTCCAACTCTACATTTTTGCGATCTGTAATATCCTGAATTTGTGCTACAAAATAAGTTACCTTGCCATCACTATTAACAATAGCAGATGCGCTAATCAATCCCCAAATAATGTTTCCGTTTTTATGTACATACCTTTTTTCGAGCCAGAAATACTTACGTTTGCCATTAATTAGCTCCTGAATATATTCTAAATCGATTTTTATGTCTTCGGGATGTGTAATATCTGAAAATGTTTTTGACTGAAGCTCTTTCTCGCTGTACCCTATTAACTTACACATTGAATTATTAGCTTTGATAAAGCAACCGTTAATATCTACCAACACAATACCAAAAGCAGCATATTGAAAAGCACTTCTAAATTTTTCTTCACTTTCTTCAATTTTTTCTTTAGCTTCATTTAGATTTTTAAGAGCTATTCGTCGTTGTAACAATAAGGATGCTTGATTAATAAATGTTTCAATAACCTCTTTGTTTTCTACAATTTCGTTGTAATAGGTAATAATAATAACATTAGCTAATAAGTTGTTTTCGTGGCAAATGCCCATAAAATAGACTTTATTAATCTTTTGTAATTCAATTATTTTTTTCGATTCTTTTTCAGGAAAATGGCATGAGTTTATAAAAAAATCAACAGGGTTAAGCTCTACTAATTTTTTAGTGAAATTGTAATCATGAATAGCAGGTGCTTTTTTAAATTTAAGCTGTTCGAGATTTCTATTTAATAATTCATTAAAAGTCTTTATTCGAACTTCTTTGCAAAAAACATGTTCAATTGAAGATGTTTGTGTTTTAGCAGAGTACTTGTTAATAATTACTGTATTATCGCCAATAATAGTTTTTAATTTTTCGCCGATAAATTTTAACGGGTCTGCATTTTGAGGAAGTTCTAATATCTCTAATGAAGATTTTGTTATTAGTTCAAGGTCTCTAAAGTATTTCCTCTCTTTTTCTTCGGCTTCTTTTTGAGCTGTAACATCAACCATGTTTAAAATAACACCAATAACTTTATTGTTATTTTCTTTATGTGGCGAGATAGAATATTGCACATAAATTTGTTTTCCCCAATTTGTTGTGTATTCGGCAAAGCGGTTAACATTGTTGCCTGTTGTTATACATTCGTTAAAATCGTTTACAAATCCTATTTTTACAAGTGGTGGAAACTTTAAAACATTAATTTTTTTAGTTGCTTCTGCCGAAGGTGAACCAAGTATTTTAAGCATTATGTTATTTACTTCTTTCACATTTCCTTCAATGTCAAAAAGTGCAATTCCAGTAGGAGAGTAATCGAATAATGATTTGAATTTATTTTCGCTTTCAATTATTTTTTGTTGAATTTTTATTTGTTCAGTAATATCTTGAAAAACCATTATTGCACCAATAACTTCACCATCAGCTTTTCGGATAGGAGAGAGGTTAAAAGAAGTGTTAATTATAGTGCCATTTATTGCGTGTAATTCAATATTGCCGTGAGTTGAAATACTTCTGTTTTCTTTTATTGCGATTTGAATCTGACATGACAACTTTTTTTGTAACTCAGTATTGTAAATATAAAAAATGCTTGAAAAAGATTTTCCTAATACGTCTTCTTTTTTTAAATTTAAAATCTTTTCAGCAATCGAATTAATATTTGTTATTTCTGTATTACAATTTGTTACAATAACACAATCGCCTATACTTTCTAATGTCAATCGTAAATTTTCTTCTTTTTCCTCAAGCTTTTCTTGTGTTCTTTTCCAATTTGTTAAATCTTGAGCAAGCAATACGCCTCCAATAAGAATTGAAGAATCTTCGCGACTGAATATTGGGAGAGTAGAAAAATTGATATAAACTTCTTTGCCACTTAAAGTAGATTTGTAAAAACCTTCGTAATGACCTGTTTTTCCGGAAAGGGCATCTTTTATTGCAGGAAGCACTTTTTTGTCATTCATGGTTTTTAAATCGAACCCTTTTAGTAAATGATATGGTGCCGATAATATTTCGGAAAATGCAAAATTTAATTCATTAATAAACAGATCGGTATCGTAATACATTATTCCAACCGGCGACGATGAAAACATTTGCCGCGACTTTGCCTCGTTCCATCGCATTTCGTTCATTATTCGAATAATAGTGCTGTTTTTTTCGGAAAGCTCTTCGTTAGCTTTTAAATATTTTTCATTAATAGCTTTGTATTCTTCGTTTTGTGCAGTAACTTCGGCGCAATATTTTTTGAATTTATTTTCGCTTTTAATTAATTTTAAATTTATCTCTTCGCTTTCCGATTTTTGTAATTTCTTAGCCATAAATCAAATTTTATGCAAAGATAATACTTTCATAAATTAATTTGAATGTTTTAGAATAAGTTATAAAGAAGAAAGCCACCCAATTAGAGTTATAGCAAATTGAGTATAGTTAATAGTTCACAAAGTTGCAGGTAAATTTTTTTTTGAAAAGAAAATATCTAAAAAAGATTTTTTACTGAAATAATATCCACTCACTTTTCTTTTAAAACTAAACAAAGTCGTGTTCTTGGAAATTTCTATCCTTCTAATTTGAAAAAGGTCGTCACTGAATTTTTGTTTTCCTGTATTTGTAGCAATTCCATAACGATAACCGGCTTGTTTTGCTTTTTCTTTAATACTTTGATTAACACCACCAAAAGGATAAGATAAACTTATAACGGGTTTATTTATAATTTTTTCAACATCATTTTTGCATTCGGTGATTTCTTTATCTTGGGCTTTAGGTATGGTTTTTAATAAATCAACATGTTTTTGTGTATGCGCACCAAATTCTATTCCGTAAGCGTTCATTTCTTTAATTTGTGCATTATTCAAAAGCGAGTGTACCGGCTCACCATTTTTTATGTCCCACTCATTTTTTGAAAATCCGGTAACTAAAAAAATTACTGCGGTATATCCAAATTCTTTTAACAAAGGGAAAAGATGCGTGTAATTATCTTCATAGCCATCGTCAAAAGTTAAGATGATTTTTTTGTGCAAATGAGCTTGTTCATATTTTTCTATATCTCTGAAAGTAATGGTTTGATAATCATTGTTTTTCAGATATTCTAATTGCTTTCGTAATCTTTTTTCTGTAACAAAAATATTTTGCTTTCCGCCTTCCCCTCGGGATTTGACAATCCGGTGATAAAGCAAAATGGGGACTTCGTAGCTTAAGGTTTTAGTCATGAAATGCTTTGTTTAGAAGGAAATATAAGAATGTTGATGTAAAATAATTTATTTCTATTCATATTGTTATTAATTCTCTGAAAATGTTTTTAATACCCGCCAAGTTTCATTACGTATATGCGGAATTGTGAAAATAACAATCTGCTTTGATATATTTTGACGTTTCAAAAATAATAATTGTTTTTATATTGCAACATGTTTTCAGAAAATATTTTTTTAGTTTTATACTGGTTCTTGACAGGTTTGTTTTTGCAAACCTGTTTAGTATCCAGTTATGCTGAGCAAATAGGTTTGATTTTTTTTCAAACCTATTTTGTCGAAGTATAACTCGTGAATTTTTCTAATGGGGACTTCTAATCCCGCCTAAAGCGGGACAGGTTCGTTATGTTGAATTTATTTCAGCATCTCACAACTTGTTCCGACTTGACGGAAACTTGTTCCGACTTGGCGGAAAAACGAAGTTCTGTCATGGTTGCTTCGACAACTAAGTGGCACGGTTTGAAACCGTGCCACTATTGTCATGGTGTTGAGCAAGATTGCTTCGGTCAATCCCTTCGACATTTCGACAAACTCAATGCAACGCAAGCTCAGGACATCGCCTTCCTTCGCGATGACGTTATTTGTCCCGCTTAGGGCGGGATTAGAACCCACCTAATGTTTAAAATATCGCCTTATAACAATATTTGTTTTAATTTTTTAGTAGGCGAATTAATGCAATTTCGGCTGATATAAAAAGCAAAGCGAGCAATACAAAATATTTCCAAAGTGGTTTTCCTGTTTCAATTTGTTTTATTTGGCTTGATATTGATTCGTTGTTGCTTGAGTTAAATAATGAAACCTTAAAGTTTTTTGACTTTAAAATTTCTTCTAATTCGCTGGGAGTGTAATAAATATTTTGTGATTCGTTGCGATTGTAATTAAATGAGACAGAAGATAACATGTTTTTGTTGTAAACAATATCGTACAATCCATCATAAATTAACTGATTACCTGGCAATAACGAAATATCAAAATCGCCAACATTTTGTAGTGGTATAAATGATTCGCCTGTTTTATGATGTTTTAATTCTAAAATATCTTCGGTTCCATTTATTGTATTTGGCATATTAATATTAACTGTTGGTGATATGTTGTAACATATATCAGCATTGTTTTTACTTAACTCACAAATTCTATACATTATTGGTACAAATAAAGGGTGTACTGTAAAGTTTGTATATTTTTCATCAAATGGAAACGAAAACAAATATATTTTTCCTTTATTTTGTTGAATTGAAGTAAATAGTGAGCTTTGGGTGTGCGAAACAATTAATTCGTCAAATATATTACCTTTTGTTACAGAAATTTTATAACTCATATTAATTTGAGGGAATTGTGGGTTTTCGTCTATTGCCTGAAATACGTTTTTGAAAAATGGAGATTTATCGTTTAAGGTGTTAACTTGATTTTTTGAAGAATCGTTTCCCAAAACATTAATCCCTATTGACGAATAAAACGATTTATAATTATCGGAATTGTTGCTGATAGGTATAAATACCAAACTCCCACCTTTATTAACAAAAGTTGAAATTTCTTGTTGCAGCCCTGAACTTATATTCTGAATTGCATTTAAAATAATTACTTGATTTGACAAAAATACTTGATAATTAATGTTTTGAACAGACATTTCTGTTACTTTAAATAACGAATCGTTGTTAAATAATTTTGTTAAATATGTGGATTTGCTTGTGCCATTTATTGTTATTATTTTAATGTTATCAGAAACATCATAGTTAAAATAATAAACATTATCGTAAGTAATAGGGTAGTCGGCAAGTTCAATTTTACCACTAATTGCACCTTTTGAAATATTAGTGTAAGCCAAAGTAATTGTTTGCGATGCGTTACCCGAAATTGAAAAGCTGCTTAATGTTTTTATAGAATCGTTTAAATATAGTTTTACAGGAATGTTTTGGTACGATTCGTTTGAGTGGTTTACAATTTTAACTTGTAGTTTTTCCTGTTGATTAATGTTATGTTCGGGATAATCGAACCAGCACGAATCAATTGATAAATTTTTTGTTTCGATTGGTTCCGATGGAAAAAGCATAATTGAAATATTCGAATCATTTTCAATTTTTTCGAAATTGAAATAATGTTTTTGATAGTCGCTTAAAAGACAAACACTTATTAAAGAAGAGTTATTTGATTTTGCAATTTGTTTAGCTCTGTTAATTATATCCGAAAATTTTATTGAACGAGGAGAACTATTAATTGCTGATATATAATCAATAATTTGGTCGCGATTTAATAAATGTTGGTGTTTTGGTTCTAAATCGTTGGTTAATAATGCGAAATTTGTTGTAGGAGAGTATGATGAAACAATTTCTATGGCTTTGTTTTTTGCCTCTTCTAAAAGATTTCCGTTTGTGCCTATATTATTCATACTAAATGAATTATCAACATAAATTGCAATAGGTTGAAGTTTGTTTTTATTAACGTTATTTTTTGCAGGTATAAATGGCTGAGAAAAAGCAAAAACAAGACAAATAATAGTTAATATTCGTGCTAAAAGAACAAGTAAGCGTTTAATTCGATTACGTGAACGTGTTTCTTTGGCAATGTTAAAAAGAAATTGCAAACTACTAAAGTAAATAGTTTTATATCTTCTAAAGTTAAAAAAATGAATAATTATAGGTATAGCTATTAAGCCAAGTGAGATAAGAAATGTAGGATATAAAAAGTTCATTTATGTAAACGAAATATTTGCAAAGTTAAATTTTATAAACAAAAAATAACCTCAATAGCAAAATGATATTGAGGTTAAAAAGATAAATTTTTACTATTCAGCAGTAAAAGTAAATATTAATTGTTTCATTGCTATGCACTGAGTTTGTCGAAGTGTTAAGCCTTTAAGTTGTTAAATGGTTAAATAACAATGAAACATTTAAATAGTCGAACCTTAAAAACCCTTTTTTGAAATTATTGTTATTGTGAATTTTAATTT
>JAVHRE010000059.1:0-6219 GCA_036171495.1 Bacteroidales bacterium | reverse complement strand
TATGATTAAGTTATATAATTTGGTGAAAAAGTTATAAAATTTTAATTTTTGTTAATGATATAATGTAATTGATTTTATAACAGTAAGTTATATAAATAAAATTATGTTTAATAACAAAATTTGTGTTTTCAATAATTTTTATTCATAATTTTGTTGCCTTTTTAGAACTTAAAAATAAGTATATGAGTATAAGTTTAATTGGAAGTGGAATTGGTGAATCGGCAACGTTAAAATTAAACGAAACCTTTTCAATCCTTAAAGCTAAAGGCGAGCCTGTAATACATTTAGGAGGTGGCGAACCAAAAAGCAAAGCTCCTTTTGATGCAATTACAACAGCAGCTGGACTTTTAAATTCTGGTGAAATCAGGTATGCACCTGTTGATGGAACTATTGAAATGAAACAGGCAATAATTCGTTATACTGCCGATTTTTACAAAAAAATAGTTGATCCAGAAAACGTTATTGCTTCCAGCGGTGCAAAACAAGCAATTATGGTTGCTATGCAGGCAATTTTAAATCCACAGGACGAAGTTATTTTTATGGCTCCGTATTATGTTAGTTATCCCGAAATGGTTAAACTTTGTGGTGGAATTCCAGTCCCTGTTTTTGCTGAGAATGGAACGTTTTATCCAACAATAAAAGATGTTACTCAAAATATAACATCTTACACTAAACTAATAATAATTAATAGTCCAAATAATCCCACCGGTGTTGTGTATTCGGCAAAATTTATAAAAGAAGTTGTTGAGTTATGCGAAGAAAAAGGAATTTATTTGATTATGGACGACATTTATCATCGTTTAATTTTCGATAATGTTAAAGTTGCAAATCCGTATGATTATGTAAAAAAAGATTTAGAAAACTCAAAGCTAATTGTTATAAATGGAGTTTCTAAACAATATGCAATGACAGGTTTCAGGATTGGATGGGCTATTGCTAACAAAGTGCTAATAAAGGTAATGTCGAATATTCAGGGACATCAAACTTCAGGACCTTCAATACTTTTGCAAAAAGCTGCAATTGGTGCAATAAATGGTATTCAATCTTATGTCGAAAGTTTAAGATTAACTTTAGAAAACAACAGAAATGTGCTTATTCAATACCTTAAAACTATTGATGGAGTAAAAGTTGTTGTACCACAAGGAACATTTTATTCTTTTGTTGATTTTAGTGCTTACAATAAAAATTCAACGCAATTATCAAAATTATTACTTGATAAAGTTAGAGTTTTAACTGTGCCTGGAATTGAGTTTGGTGGCGAAGGATTTTTAAGAATTTCGTTCTGCGGTTCTATTAAAGATATTACCGAAGGTGTAGAGCGTATAAAATGGGTTATTGACCCCGATTCATCAAACGAATTATTTATTGGGCAACGTAAATTAGTAAGAGACTGGAAATAAAAGTTCATAAAGCAGAAATAAATAGAAAGACCTTGTTGTCATGTTGAGTGATTAGCGAAACATCTTTTCTTAAAATGCCATTTACGAGAAATAAATAGAAATATATTGAAATACATTGAAATACATTGAAATACATTGAAATACATCAATAACTTAATAACCAATAACTTAATAACCAATAACTTAATAACCAATAACTTAATAACAAAGAGTTTATAAAGTAAAAAAATAATGAAATATTTAGAATTTGAAACTCCCGCACAAAAACAAGCTGCAGAGTTTAAAAGCGATTATGGTTTAAAAAACCACGGATTAATTGAGCTTGACAGAGTTTTCTGGAATTTGCCTGAAGCTGCTTTAATTGAAGAAGCCGTTTTTCGTAACGAAGGGAAACTCGTAAATGGTGGTTCTTTTTTAGTTCATACCGGAAAATGGACTGCCCGTGCTGCTAACGATAAATACTTTGTTAGAGAAGATTCTACTGAAAAGAAAATTGACTGGGGTAAAAACAATCGTCCAATTAGTCAGGAAAAATTT
The DNA here is from genome assembly GCA_036171495.1 of Bacteroidales bacterium. Classification (GTDB taxonomy): domain Bacteria; phylum Bacteroidota; class Bacteroidia; order Bacteroidales; family GWA2-32-17; genus GWA2-32-17. The sequence goes on along the minus strand of JAVHRE010000059.1, from coordinate 4,282 downwards.
AATGGAATTACTCACAGAATTCAAGCTTTTCTTCAAGGCGAGGAACTTTTTGTGCAAGATGTTTATGCCGGTGCCGACCCAAACTACAGATTAAAAGTTAGAGTTATTACCGACAGAGCTTGGCAAAGTCTTTTTGTTAGAAATGTGTTAATTACAATTTCTGATACTCAAACACTAAAAACATTCATCCCCGATTTCACTATTATTGTTTCTCCATCTTTTAAACTCGACTCTCGAATTGATGGCACACGAACCGAAACAGGTATTTTGATTGACTTTAATAAACGTTTGGCAATTATAGCAAATACAAAATATGCCGGAGAAATTAAAAAAACTGTTTTTACAATAATGAATTATTTGTTGCCTTTGCAAGATGTTATGGCAATGCACTGCTCTGCTAATGTTGGAAAAAGAGGCGATGTAGCTTTGTTTTTTGGATTAAGCGGTACAGGAAAAACAACTTTATCAGCCGACCCAACACGTCAGCTTATTGGTGATGATGAACATGGCTGGAGCGATAACAGTGTTTTCAATATTGAAGGTGGATGTTACGCCAAAGCTATTCGTTTATCGCCGGAGCAGGAACCTGAAATTCATGCCTGTACACATAAATTCGGAACTATTTTAGAAAATGTAGTTTTCGATTTGCCCTCACGCGAAATTGATTTAGATGATGAAGGAATAACCGAAAATACTCGTATTTCGTATCCAATAGAGTATATTCCAAATGCTATTAAAGAATTAATGGTAAATTCACAGCCAAGTAATATCATTTTCTTAACTTGTGATGCACAAGGTGTTATGCCTCCAATTGCCCGATTAACTCCCGAGCAGGCAATTTATCATTTTATAAGCGGTTATACTTCAAAAATTGCCGGAACTGAATTAGGTTTGGGAATAGAACCGGAAATAACTTTTTCAGCTTGTTTTGGTGCACCATTCATGGTTCATCATCCATATTTTTATGCTAATTTGTTACGAACAAAAATGGAAAAAAATAATGCGAAAGTTTGGTTAGTAAATACCGGCTGGATTGGTGGTAAATTTGGAGTTGGAAAACGTATTAGCATTCGCCATACAAGGAATATGCTTAATGCTGCACTTGAAGGTCAGCTTGATAAAGTAAAATTCCGTAAAGATAAATTATTTGGTTTCGAAGTTCCTGTTTCATGTCCAAATGTTCCTGACGATGTTTTTGAACCATCAAACGCATGGGGAAATAAAGATGAATACTGGAAAAAATTTGATGACCTTGTTGCACGTTACATTGATAATTTTAAATTATTTAAAGACGATGTACCTAAAGAGATTTTAAATGTCGGACCAAAAAGATTGAAGTAGATTGAGGAAGATTGAGAAAAAAGATTGAAGAAAAATGTAAATTCAGCATGACGATTTGAGTATTTTTAGAAGTCCTCTTTAGTAATTGGATATTATATGTGATTTGTTTATTGAATTTTCCACAATTATTATTCCCATTCAATTGTAGCCGGTGGTTTTGAGCTTATGTCGTAAACAACACGATTTACTCCTTTAACATTATTAATAATTTTGTTTGATACCTGCGATAAAAATTCATAAGGTAAATGAACCCAATCGGCTGTCATTCCATCTGTGCTTTGTACAGCACGTAATGCAACAACTTGTTCGTATGTTCTCTCGTCGCCCATAACTCCAACGGAATTAATTGGCAACAAAATAGCGCCGGCTTGCCATACAGAATCGTATAAATTCGATTCTTTTAATAACGAAATAAAAATATGGTCAACCTCTTGTAATATTTGTATTTTTTCTAATGTTATATCTCCAAGAATTCTTATTGCTAATCCCGGACCGGGAAATGGATGTCTGTTTAAAATATTTTTATTGAGTTTTAATTCTTTACCAACACGTCTTACTTCATCTTTAAATAATAAACGCAACGGTTCAACTATTTTTAAATTCATTGTTTCGGGTAATCCGCCAACGTTATGATGTGATTTAATAGTTGCCGATGGTCCATTTACCGAAAGCGATTCAATTACATCGGGGTATATTGTGCCTTGAGCTAACCATTTTACATTTTCAATTTGTTTTGCTTCTATGTCAAATGTTTCTATAAAAACACGTCCTATTATTTTTCTTTTCTGTTCTGGATTGCTAACTCCTTTAAGTTGCTCTATAAATTGTTGCGAAACATCAACTCCTTTTACATTTAACCCGGTTTTTTTATAAACTTCTAAAACTTCGTTAAATTCGTTTTTTCTTAGTAAACCGTTATTTACAAAAATGCAATACAAATTTTTACCAATGGCTTTGTGTAAAAGCAAAGCAGCTACCGACGAATCAACTCCGCCTGATAATCCTAACACAACTTTATCATTCTGTACTTTGTTTTTTATTTCAGTAATTGTAGAATCTACAAATGCTGCAGGTGTCCACGATTGCTCACAGTTGCAAATGTTTACGACAAAGTTTTTTATAAGCTCTGAGCCTTGTGTAGTATGATAAACTTCGGGGTGAAACTGAATTCCATAAGTTTCTTCATTGTCAATTTTAAAAGCTCCCACTTTTACACTTTCTGTGCTTGCTGTTATTTTATAGTGAGCGGGTATTTTGGTGATGGTATCGCCATGCGACATCCAAACTTGTGCCCCAATTATTATTTTTTCAAATAATTTATCAGTTTTATCAATAAATTTTAAATTCGCTCTGCCATATTCTCTTTGATTTGATGGTAATACTTCGCCACCAAAGTGATGCGATAAATATTGTGCACCATAGCAAACACCCAAAATTGGAAATTTGCCTTTAATATTTTCTAAATTAATTTTTGGCGAATTTTTATCACGTACCGAAAACGGACTACCGGATAAAACTATTCCTTTTACGCTGTTATCAATTATAATCTCACAATTAAACGGAATTATTTCGCAGTAAACATTAAGTTCTCTTATTCTTCGGGCAATGAGTTGAGTATATTGCGACCCAAAATCAATTATTAAAATTTTTTCTATCACTTTGTGTTAAAATTTAATAGTGTAAAGTAAAGAAATAAGCAAAGAAAAAACAAAAAACAATTTAGCCAATGTTGGAGCTTTTTTCAACTTTGACCATTTGCTTTTGTTTATTCGGGATAAATCAACAAATAATTATTTTTATTTAAAAAATCGTATTATTTAGTTGGATTTAGGCTGTTATATAACGGGACAAATTTGTACAGAATAGGTATAAGGAATAAAGGTATAATGGTTTCATTGCTCTATTGCTTCATTGTTAAACCTTTAAATTACTTAATAGCTCATAACAATATAGCAATGTAACAATGAAACAGTATTAGTATACTCTATACCTCTACACCACGAATAATGTATAATTTTACCCCACACACGGTATAATTATTAATTACTTTCTGAAATTCTCCTTTAGAGGTCTTAACAATTCATTAAGTCCGTTAAGTTCAATTTCATACATGGTTTCTAATAATATACCAAGTCTGCCTTTTGGAAAACCTTTTTGTTTAAACCAAACAATATAACTTTCGGGTAAATCGCAAATTAATGTTCCTTCATATCTGCCAAATGGCATTTTTGTATTTACAATTTCAAACAGAACTTTCGAGTCGCTTATTGGAGCTTGTTCCATAATTATAAGTTTTTCAAATAATTTACTAACCCTTTTGCCTCAAATACTGTCATAAGTTGTTGTGGAATAGGTGCAAACTAAAATATTCGTTCATTTTTTTCTTTCAACTTTGCCAAAGTTTTAGAACTTTGGCAAAGTTGTAAAAAATTTTATTCAAAATCAATTGTTATTTTATCATCTAATTCTCGTTTATGAAATTCTTTAAACGCTTTTATATCTTGGAACCAAGCTATAACTTCATCTCTTTTTAAAAGAGTTGCTTTAGTTGAGAAAAAACTTTCATAAGAAGTAAATTTCCAATCCCTTAAATCTTCTACAAATCCATGATGAACAGGATTGTAATGAATATAATGAATAATAGTTTTAAAGTATTCATTTGTTTCGATTAGTTTGCGTTTGAACGGTTTTTCAAATAAAGTTCCACGTCTTGATTGTTGTTTATTATACCGATACGGAACAGGTTTGCAAAATAATTTTTTCTGTATATGTTCTTATCGGCATAACTCGTTCTAATCATCTTTTGCAAATCTAATAAGAACGAGTATAAATGCCTGTGTGTAGCAACTGAAGAAATTGGAAAACTGTTTGCTGATGTGGGTATCTAACTTTGGCAAAGTTAATAACACTGATTCTTCTTTTACCCTTATTGCAATATGAA
>JAVHRE010000058.1:0-6266 GCA_036171495.1 Bacteroidales bacterium | reverse complement strand
GTTAGCAATAGTAAAAACATATAACATGCTGTTATGTAAATTGTTATGGGGGGGGTAAAAATTTTACCTTTATAACACTTTGAATATGCACGTTGTTAATTTTGTGCAGATTTTGTTTTTTAGAAATGTATAAATTTTTCATAAAAAATTAATTTTTGGTAAATAATAATACAAATCGAAAGGTTTTACGGTAAGAAATAAAAAAGGTTACAAAAAAGTTAAAATAATTTTAAAATAAAATGCAACTATCTCAATATTAACACTATTGAATTAATTCTGATGCATCTTTTATTCCAATTCTTTTATTTTTATTAAATGCAACTATAAATGCGTCATTAAATCCCATGTTTTGCATTTGTTTAAGTTCGTTTAAAGCATTTTCGAGAGTAATATATTTGCCAACAGTATATTTGTATAGCCCGTTATGAAAATATTCATCTACATCATTCCCTTTAAAAATGTTATTTGCTCTATTAAGTTTATTTGCCGAAGTCATTATTTGAACTCTAAAGTTTATATCGTTAACATTTTGCTCTTTTAGTTTTGGTGTTTCTTTTATTTTTTTAGCGATATTTAGTTTTGGATTATCGGCTAAAATGTGTGAAACTATAAGTGGGTAATGCTTTTTTGCATATTCACGCGAGCATGAGTTAAAATGCCACCATTCAGTAGCGATGCTCGAAAGTCCTGCTAATTTCATCACCGACCTTAATATCAGTCGGTTATTAACTTGTATGGGGCTTAGTTTCCCTGATGTAATATTATCTTGTTCAAAAGTAGGATATGCTAAATTTTCAAAAGAGTCAAATAAAGTGCCCATATCTAAGTAACTGCCGGTTGAGTCGGCAAGGGTAACATCAACAGCAGCACCGTAGTTATGCAACGAACCGTAAATTGGATTTGCTAAATATCTTTCTTTTAATTCCTGAGGAATTTTAGCTTCGTCCCACATTATTTTTTGGATAGATAAAGGGCGGGCTGCATCAAGAACAACTATGCGGTAATTGGGCATTATTTTAATTAAATCGTTTGACGCATTAACTAATTTTTCAGCCACCTCTTTTTGTAAATAAGCGTGAGTTAAATCTCCGTAAACATTTGTTCCAAGAAAATTATTTTTTGTAGCATATTGCAGCTTTACTATTATGTTTGAATCTAAATCGCTTATATCAACCAAACCATAACCACGCATAATTTGTTCTATTTCACTTATTTCGCGATTGGTTTTTATTTTTTTTTCTGTTTTTCTTAAAGGAGCATTATTAGAAATGTAATGAGCATTAAAAACGTGATTTGTTTTTATCTGATTACCAATTAATAAGGTATGTGGAAAAATCAAAATATTAAAAATTGATATTCCGAGCAATAAATTTTTATATAAAAAGTATATCTTTGAAATTATTATTAACATTGTTTTTTAGTTTCAAGTTTTTAGTTTCAGGTTTTTCACTTTATTAAGTTATTTGTTATTAAGTTATTTAGTTATTAAGTTATTTAGTTATTAAGTTATTTAGTTATTAACTCAATAACCTAACTATAACCTTAAACTTAAAACCCTAAACCAATTTTGCTTTGGGCGTGAAAATATAATATTAACTTATTAATTCAAAATTTTATTTTATGAAAAAAAATTATGTGTTATTTATATTGTTGATGATTAGTTTTATAACAGTTTATTCTCAACAAAAAGTTTTAACAATTGAAGAAGCTGCAGTTGGTCAATATCGTAAATTTTATCCGCAATATTTACCACAATTGCAATGGCAACCAAATTCCGAAACATATACTTTTATTAAAAACGGTAATATTTATAAAGGTAATATTAAAGATAGTACCAAAAAGGAAATTATAAATAGTACAGAAATATTAAAAACCTATAAAGACAAAGGTATAAATAGCCCAACCCAATATTCTAATTACACATGGCTCAATGAAAATATTTTAAAGCTCGAAACAACCGATAATATTGTTTTGTTTAATGTTAATTCTAAAAAAATTGAGCAATATGTTACAATAGACAGTTTAACCGAAAACATTGATTTTTGCAATGAGTCTAAAATGTTAGCATATACCAAACTAAACAATTTATATGTTTCTGATATGCAATCGAAAGAAACAGCTATTTCAAACGAAAAAAATACCGGTATTGTATATGGTAAATCTGTTCACCGTCAGGAATTTGGTATTGAGAAGGGAACATTCTGGAGTCCTTCCGGTAAAAAACTTGCATTTTACAGAATGGACGAAACCATGGTTACACAATATCCATTGGTTGACATTGAACCACGAATTGCCGAATTAAAAAATATGCGGTATCCGATGGCGGGTATGCAAAGCCACGAAGTTACTGTTGGAGTATTTTCTGTTGAAAACGGAAAAATAATTTATTTAAAAACAGGTGAACCCAAAGTCCAGTATCTTACAAATATTTCGTGGAGCAACGACGATAAATTTATTTATATAGCAGTGTTAAATCCACAGCAAAATCACATGAAATTTAATCAATATGATGCTTCAACAGGCGATTTTATTAAAACACTTTTCGAAGAAAAAAACGACAAATATGTTGAGCCGTTAAACCCTGCAGTATTTTTGAAAAAATCGCCCGATAAATTTATCTGGCAGAGTCAACGCGATGGTTTTAATCACCTTTATTTATACGACACAAATGGTAACGTTATTAAACAACTAACTAAAGGCGAGTGGGTTGTTACTGATTTCATAGGTTTTGACCAAAACGAAACCGTTGCTTATTATATTTCTACCACAAAAAGTCCGTTAGATAGAACTGTTTATAGTGTTAATTTAGAAAACGGTAAAATCATTTGTTTAACACCCGACAAAGGTTATCATTCGGCAATGTTTTGCAGCTCGGGCAAATATTTAATTGACCAGTATAGCTCAACCGAGCATCCCAATGTTTACAATATAGTTGATGCAAGCGGCAAAAAAGTTGTAGAAATGCTAAATGCACCAAATCCTTTAAAAGATATTTCGATGCCCGAAATGCAAATGTTTACAATAAAAGCTGCCGACGGAAAAACCGATTTGTATGGCAGATTAATAAAACCGTTAAATTTTGATGCTTCAAAAAAATATCCTGCAATATTATATGTTTATGGCGGTCCGCATGCTCAAATGGTCGAAAATTCATGGCTGGGCGAAGCTCCATTATGGGATTATTTTATGGCTCAAAAAGGTTATGTTGTTATTACTGTTGATAACAGAGGTTCGGCAAACAGAGGCTTCGAGTTTGAAAGTGTTATTCACCGTAATGTTGGAACAAACGAAGCGTTAGACCAAATGGAAACCGTTAAGTATCTTAAAAAACTCGGGTATGTTGATGAAAAACGAATAGGCGTACATGGCTGGAGTTATGGTGGTTTTATGACAATAAATTTAATGACAACTTTTCCAGATGTGTTTAAAACAGGCGTGGCGGGCGGTCCGGTAATTGACTGGAAATATTACGAAGTAATGTATGGCGAACGTTATATGGATACTCCACAGGAAAACCCCGACGGGTACGAAAAATCGAGCTTATTAAATAAAGCTAAAAATTTAAAAGGCAATTTGTTAATTATACATGGTTATATTGATGATACCGTAGTGCTTCAAAATAGTCTGACGTTTATACAAAAATGTATAGAAAACGGCATTTTAGTAGATTATTTTCTTTATCCCGAACATAAGCATAATGTCAGAGGAATAGACAGAGTGCATTTAATGAAGAAAATAACCAAGTATTTTGATGATTATTTGTAAAGTTTCACTACGTTGTTAATGATTAAAGGTAAAACTCGAATTATTTTCTTTTGAAGCATGTAATTGCCTGATTAAATTATAGTTAAAAAATAATATTACAAAATAATAATTTTAATTTAAACCTATTGTAATAATTTACGTCAAAGCAACGAAACATTAAAAAATAAATTATTATGAAAAAAACTAAAAAATTCATTTCGTTGTTAATGGTGACTTTTCTATTTGCAGGAAGTCAATTATTAAATGCACAACCAAAAAGTGCAAATCCAGTTCCCGATAATTGTGCAAAATGTGTAAGCGGTATTCCTGATTTAACAGATGTTCAAAAACAAAAAATTGAAGATTTAAACTTAGCTCATACAAAAGATATGACAAGTTTAAAAAATCAGATGAACGAAAAAGATGCACATTTAAAAACTTTACAGACTGCTGATAAAGCTGATATGACAGCAATAAACAAAACTATTGACGAAATATCAGCATTAAAAGCCGATATGATGAAAAAATGTACAGCAAACAGACAAAGTATCAGAGACTTGCTTACCGATAAACAAAAAGTTGTTTTTGATGCAAACTGTAGTAAAAGTAAAGGTGGCTGTTGCTCTCACGAAGGTATGGGTGCAGGAAAAGATGGCAAATGCTGCAAAGGAACTAGTGGAAAAAGTTGCTGCCCAGGTGGTGGAAAACCCGAAAGCAGTGAAAAGAAGTAATTAAATGTTTTAATTAAAAAAACGCTCCGAATTAACGGGGCGTTTTTTATTTAATATAAAATTGTATTTTTACAATTTGGCTTAAAATGAATTACATAAACAAAATATTAATTACTTTAATAATATTTAGCGGTATTTGCAATCATTCTTTTTCACAAAAAATAACAATTAAAGACCGTATTAAAGCCGAACATATTTACAATTTTGGTGTTTATATAACTTGGAAAAATAAAAGCCAAATAAAAGAATCTGATAAATTTTTAATTGGTGTATATGGCTCCGATACAACTATGTACAATTTATTAAAAAGAATTTGCAGCTATCGTTTATTAAAATGGAAAAAAATTGAGATTGTACAATTTAAAAACATAAACGAAATTACATACATTCCAATTTTATACGTTAGCAATTCAAGCAATTATGAAGTTCCAAAAATCGACTCTGTTATAAGCAAGTGGTCAACACTTATGGTTACCGATAGTTGCAATAATTATAAAGGTGTGATGATTAATTTTTTTCCAAGAAATGCTTTAAAAAAAGTTGAAATAAATAAAGAAAATATTAATGCAAGAGGAATGAAAGTTGGACCAATGCTTTATGTAGTTGCTAAAAATTACGAAGCAGATTGGGAAAAAATGTATCAAAAAAGTGAGACAGAATTAGCAACTGAAAAAGAAACGGTTGAACAGCAAAACATAACATTAAAAGAACAGGAAAAAAACATAAAGTTAAAAGAAGAACATATTTCAAAATTAAGCAACAATATTTCAGAAAAAGAAAAAGAATTAAACTTTAAACAAGATGAACTTCACATATTGCAAAATGACATATTTAATAAAAACGAAGCACTTAATTTGACGTCTGCTATACTAAAAACGCAACAATTAAAATTACTTCAACAACAAAATAATATTAAGGAAACTCAAAAGCTGTTGCAAAAGCAAATTGCCGAATACGAAGTTCAAAAATCTAAAATTGATAATCAAAGAACAGAAATATTTTCTCAACAAGAACTAATAGTTCATCAGAAGTCGAAATTAAGCAAAAGTATAGCCGATTTAAAAAAGCAACAACTTGTTTTATATTTTGTTTTGATTGTACTATTTTTATTCGGATTAATGAGCGTTTTAATATATAGAAGTTATAAGATTAAAAAACGAGCTAACAAACTTTTAAAGTTAAGAAACAACGAAATTTCGAGGCAAAATTCAGAAATCACTCAACAAAAAGAAGAAATTGAAACTCAACGCGACGAAATTGAAGCACAGCGAGATTCTTTAGCAAAGCAAAGAGACCAAATTTTAGTTCAAAACAAAGATATTACCGACAGTATAACTTATGCAAGTAAAATTCAACAAGCACTTTTACCACTTGACTTATTAACCAGCCAACTTTTTAACGAACATTTTATTTTTTACCACCCACGGGATATTGTTAGCGGTGATTTTTACTGGACAAGAAAAAAAGAAGATATTATTTACCTTGCCGTTGCCGATTGTACCGGGCATGGCGTTCCGGGAGCTTTTATGAGTATGCTTGGCGTTGCTTTTTTAAACGAAATTATTGACAGATATAATTCACTTTCGGCTGGTACGCTATTAGATAATCTTCGCGAAAAAATAATTTATTCGTTGCATCAAACCGAAAGCGACCAAAGTTCTAAAGACGGAATGGATATTTCTGTTATTGCATACAATCAAAAAACTAAAGTTGTTGAAATTGCAGGAGCTAATAATCCTGTTTATATTGTTAGGAGTAAAAAAAACCTAACAGGTTTTGAAAACCTTGAGG
>JAVHRE010000057.1:0-6298 GCA_036171495.1 Bacteroidales bacterium | reverse complement strand
AGTTAGAAAATTGTTTTATTATCTGTTTTTTTTGAAAGGTTAAAAGTTTCTGAAACTTTCCGTCCCGCCGAAGCGGGAGCCAAGCCACCAACCGATTTAACTTTCGGAAAGTTGGTACAAAAAACTATAAACAAATTAACCAAAGATTGATTAAGGTAATTCACCTAAATCTTTTTTATACAAACCACATTTATTATTGTATAATGTTTTTGCTTGTGATAATCCAAGTAAAGAAGATTTTTTAATATCCATACAACTTCGTTTTGTATATGCAAATCGCGATTGGGCAATACCTCGGTTATAATAAGCTTCGGCAATGGTAGAATCGAGTTTAATGGACTTATTATAGTCGCTAATTGCATCTGGATAACTACCTAAAAAAGCATATTGTACGCCACGATTTACATACAATTTGGCATTGTTGGGAAACGATTTTATTTGTTGCGAATATTGAAAAATATTGTCTTTTATTTTTACTCTGTCCTCGTCAGTTAATTTTCGGTTAAAATAAATTTCCAAATCAAAAGGTTTTTTCCCTTGTGCTTTGATTGCACCTGTGTACAAGCAAATTAGCATAATACTAAAAAGCAATTTTGACATTATTTTCCACAAGTTTTACAATAAACTTCTTTTACTTTAGTGTTTTCTAATGCTTGAATAGTTAATTTATCTTTCTTAAAAAGTTTACAATATCTTTCTTTATCTAAATCTTTTGCTTTGTCCATTGCAAGGATAAATCGAGGCGAACCGAATTTATATGGTAAATGGCTGCATATCGCAATGTACGAAAAAATTAGTTCATCAAAAGGATTATCACTTAAAATATATGGTTCTAATAATCTTGCTGCAAACTCGTAATCTTTCTGACCAACAAAAATATAAGCTAATTTTATAGAATTTTGCCAACTGGCATTGGTTATTTTTGAAATTGCTCTAACCGTATCTAAACTTGCCAGAAGCAATGGCGAAGGTTCTTCAAGTGTATCTAAATATCGAATAACTTTAAACTGAAATTCCATATTAAGCAAATCTATAGTCTGTTTTTGCAAATTTGTTGAGTACAAATTACTTATATCTTTCTGAAAATCAACAATGCTTTTATCGCCTGTAAATTCATCGTGAAGTATTCGGCAATAGTACCAATTGTATGTAATATAAAAATTGTCGGGAGCCAATTTGTGAAGCTTCGAGATTTTGTCGCAATATTCTTCGCTTATTTCTTCGTTACTAATATATCTTTCGAGCCAAAGTTTGTTCATCAACAATCCCGATAGCCACAATTTGTTTAATAACAATCCTGCAAATTCAGGAGTTTCGGGAATTTCTTGTTCTGTAACAGCTTCCGAAGTATATTCTTTCTTTAATACTTTTTTGAAAATAAATTTTTGAATTGATAAAGCACGCGTTAAATTATTTTCTTTTATGCTTTTATTAAAACGGCTAACAACAAAAGCCTGTTCCTTTTTACCGCCAATGTCATAAGTAATGTTCATTGTTATTTTTGCATACCTGTGTTTTTGCAAAATTGGTTCGAGTTTATCTATTAAATTATTTTTTATGATATAATTTTGTGCTTCGGATACCGTCATGTTTGCCATATTTGCAAACTCAGTTCCCTGAACATCGCGTTTAAAATCTTCGATATTATCGCCGGTTGTTATATTATATGCGACTTTATTAGTTTGACGTGATTTTAATGCCTCAACAATACTTTCGGCTCTGTTTTTTTGAAGTGCTTTATTCGTTTCATCAGTTCCTTCAATTGAAGAAAATGCCTGAATAGACAAGCTATTAATAATAAAATCGGGTTCTTTTAATTTTTTTATAAGTGGCTCAATATCTTCGGGTTTATAATTCGATTTATTTTTTTCGAAAGGAATAATAAACTCCGTTGTTGAGTTTTCGATAGCAGGAATATAATCCGTTTCGCTAATAACAACAGTATCGGCAAGAAGTTTGATTAAGTTAGAATATTCAACTCCACCTTCTTCGCTAAACGAAGGGGAAATTGTGCGGCAAACTTTTTTATCTAAAACTAATAAAAGATTTAACTCGTAATTATCGGTAATCCCTTTGGGTAAAGGTCCAATTAATACATCAACTTTCTTTTTTTGTTCTTTGGCATCTGTTACAAGATTCTTCTTTTCAAATTTAGAAGATTTATATCTTTTAAGCATTACTCCTTTATTAACCAAATTGTTATTTATAATATTATCGCTTACACACGGGTATTGTGCACGTTGTATCACATCTACCACTATTCCATCGGCGGGGTCTTTTAATAATTTTTTCAGAGCTTTAAAATCGTCATATTTAAAATAAATATTTCCATCTTTAACATACAATCCTTTTTGAAGGTCATCAATATTTCTGAATTTATTACAACGGCTGCAAATTTTTTCATCCATTCTTTTTAATCCGTATTTTTTTGTTGTAAAAGGAGTTGTAAGTTCGCTTTTCCGATTGCTTCCTGCGTTAAATGAGCTATAGTTTCCCAAAACTACAGAAACATAAACTTTTTTGTGGTCGGCATCGAGAGCAGAACCAATTCCGTAAAACATATATTTTGGGTCGTTTAAAATTATTATCCCCTTTTTATCGGATAACCATTTAAACATTATATCGTCAATTACCTTTCCATAAGAATATAAGTCTGTTCCTTTTTTTATAGGCATTTTAACAACTAATTCTTCGCCGTTATCAGAACCACCGTAGAACATAATTCTTTTGCCAGTAGTTTTTTTCTTTCCACTTTGTTCGTAAACAGGATTTCCTGTTTGAGCCATAAATATAGCCTGGTCTTCGGCAGCATTTTTAAGAATTGTTTCGAATGTTAAGGTGTCCGATCTTTGTTTTAAACGATATTTATTTATTTCTTTTCGTAAAAGCTCATTTAAAATATTGGCGTTATAATCTTCTGCATCAATAATACGGGTGTAGCTATTTATTTTTGAAGTATCGGCAAGCCGCAACTCGTTTTGTGAGTATGAACTTTTTAAAGCTAAAGTTAACAAAAGAATTAAAAATAGTATCCGTATTTGCATATTATAAAATTCATTTTATTAAGTGCCTAAAGTAATAAATTTTAGAATTTCTAAAAAATAAAATTACAAAATTATATTTGTCTGATTATCATTTTAATATGTGTTTTTCGTAAATGTTTTTTTTTAAACTATAACTGATGTTACGCAAATTATGTTTTTTGCGTAACATCAGTTAATAATTTTATCTTTACAAAAAACTTCTTTTGTTATTTTGATAGTTTAAGAAAACTATTTGTTAATGAGTTTAATTCCTTCTGACTTTAATTTTATTTCTGCTGAACTTGCCGAATGCAGAGTTTGTCCGCGTAAATGTAGTGTTAATCGGCTTATGGGAGAATTGGGATACTGCAAAACCAATGCAGATTTTAATATTTCGTCTATTTGCATACATAAAGGCGAAGAACCAGCCATTTCGGGCGATAAAGGCATTTGCAATGTGTTTTTTTCGCATTGTAATTTACAATGTGTTTATTGCCAAAATCACCAAATTAGTTGTAATAATAACCCTATTCTAAAAAGCCTGACCATAAACGAAATAACAAATAAAATAACAGAAATATTAGAAACGGGAATAAATGTTTTAGGATTCGTTTCGCCATCGCACAATGCGCCACAAGTAAAAGAAATAATTATTTCATTGCAAAACAGAGGTTTTAATCCGGTTTGCGTATGGAATTCTAATGGCTATGACAAGGTTGAAACTATACGTAGTCTCGAAAATTTTATTGATGTTTATTTGCCCGATTTTAAATACGTTAATAACCACGATGCAAAAGAATTTTCGGATGCAAAAAATTATCCCGAAGTTGCATTAAAAGCTATAAAAGAAATGTGTTTCCAAAAAGGAGTAAATCTTTATTTTGACAAAAATAACATTATAGAGCGTGGTGTTATAATAAGACACCTTGTTTTGCCTGAAAAAGCAGATGAAAGCATTAAACTTTTAAAACTTATTGCCGATGAAATCGGAACAAAAATTACCATTTCGCTAATGTCGCAATATTACCCAACCGAAAATGTGAAAGAACACAAAGTCCTTAAAAACAAACTTTTAAATGCCGATTATAAAAAAGTTGTAGAAGCCATGAGCGACTTGGGGTTTTATAATGGATGGACACAAGAACAGGAGAGTTGTTTAAATTATATTCCTGATTTTAACAAATTGCAACCATTTGATTAAAAAACATTGTTTTATTGAAAATTTAATTATATTTGCATTAAGTGTACGTTTTATTATTAAAAGAGCTCATTAAAAAGTACGAATAGCCCTTACAGAAAACCGAGATATTGTATAATATAATGCTTGGTTTCCACTTGAAAAATCTTGTGCCCAATTATTTTAATAATTCTTCCAGACTTAAAATACAGAATGCTGTTACTAATATTTTATTATTTTCCCACCACCTTGCGTTTTGGTTTTGCCACCAGCCTTCTTCATTTTGAATTTTAATGATTTGCCCAGCAAGTTCAGTACGCCAGTTGTGTTTTATTCCCTTGCTGTCAATCAAATAATCTTCTCCATAAGCAGATAACGATTTTGAAAAGGTATGATAATAATAAAACAGACCTTGTTCTCCCATCCCTGGATTTTTTTCTACTGTATAATTGTTTTTTACCCAATTATAAGCTGCCTGCACAGATTTGTCATTTTTATTAACCTTCATGTAAATCATACTTTTTAAACCGGCATAAGTCATGCTTCCATAAGAAGTTGTTCCTTCTGCTTTACTTTTTCCCGGCGCATACATAAAACCTCCATCATTTCCTGAATAACTTTCTTTATTAACACTTTTTAAATTCTGACATTTTGCAAGAAAAATTAATGCTTTGTTATAAAAGAGCTTTTTTTTCTTTGCTTTTTCATCAGATTGTTGTTCTACCTTATACGATTCTTTATATTGTATTGCTTCAATAGCCCATTGCAAGTTTGAAACATCAGGATTTTTACTATAACCATAATCTACTCCTCCATAATTAAGACTATCTTTTGTGTATCCTTTATCTTCATTATACTGTAATCCCATTAAAAAATTTTCGGCATTATTAATTATATTATTAAACTCTAAATTGGATGCGTCTTTAAAAGCCATTAAACAAATGGAAGTGGTATAATTAGGAACATCCTTTAAATAAATGCCACCATCACTTTTTATACATTTTTTTAAATACTCAAAACTTGCATTGATAAATGAGTCTTTATATGAAAAATTCAAATTATAACGCAAAAATGAAGAAACTACCAAAGAAGTTATTGCGGGATCGTTTTGCCATGAACCATTTACTTCCTGCTGTTTTAATAACCATTTTAGACCTAATTCTATTGTATGATGCACCTCATTTTTAAGAGAAACATCAATGTTTTTGTTAGATGTGTCAGGAATGATTACTTGTTTGGATTGAGAAAAAACATTATTGCCAAATATTAAAAGGCAAATCAGCAAGAATACATTAAATTTATTCATAAAAAATTAGTTTAGGTTACAAACTTACAACTTTTTAATAAACTTAGCCCGTTTACGAAAAAAATTCTTTTTATCAGCAGCAGGTTTAATAATTAAGTTTACTTCTTTGTCTAAAAATATTTTATCCATTTTGGCGCCATAAATACCTTCTCCTTCGACAGTTGTATGGATTCCGGATATATCATTATTAAGTTTTGTTTTATAATTTACTGATAATATTGACATACAATCGTAATTTGTAACAATCATAGAAATTTCATTATTGCTGATTATCTTACCATCTTTATTTGTTAAAAGTCCGTTAAAAAACCAACTTACAGGTTTCAAATACGATTTATTCTGGACATCCCATATAAAATTTTCAATTCTCTGAGTATTCACTTTATTGCTATCCTTCCATTGAATATATACATATACACTATCTGCTTTTTTATATTTACTTTTTACAATTTGTGAGTATATTTTATCCGGCACCAGTTTGTTTTCTAAAGATTGATAACCTAAAAGCAGTAATGAGGTCTGCAACTCAACAGGAGTTACTTCTGTTACTAAAAAACTCTCGTATCCTTTTCCTATTGATGTACATAAAACAACTTCAATTAAATTATTTATTTTATTGATTTTTGCGGGGAAACTTATGCTTCTCGTTTTACTATTTAATACTATTTTATTATTTATAATATAAGTTGAATCATTAATTTTATTAATTACAGGAGCATTATCGTCAGAAGTGCCTGTTGCACTTTGTGCAAACAAAAACGAAGGGGCGAAAAAAAATGTCAAGTAAAATAA
>JAVHRE010000056.1:0-6327 GCA_036171495.1 Bacteroidales bacterium | reverse complement strand
TCATGGTATTTTTTATTGTAAATATTTATAAGAAATTATTGCAGTTTCTTTTTTACTTCAGTTTCTTTAAATGCTTCAACAATATCGCCAACTTTAATGTCGTTAAAGCGTTCGATGTTTAAACCACATTCCAATCCGGAAGCGACATCTTTAACATCGTCTTTAAAGCGTTTAAGTGAACCCAGTTCACCTGTATAAGCTACAATGCCATCACGAATTATGCGAACTTTTGAAGTGCGGTAGATTTTACCTTCGTTTACCATACAACCTGCAATTGTACCAACTTTACCAATTTTAAAAACCTGGCGAATTTCTGCAGAACCAATAATTTCTTCTTTAATTACCGGTGAAAGCATACCTTCCATAGCTTGTTTTATTTCTTCGATAGCATCGTAAATAATAGAATATAATCGAATTTGAATTTCTTCTTTTTCGGCAAGTTTACGGGCATTTACCGAAGGGCGAACCTGAAATCCGATAATTACAGCATTAGAAGCAGCTGCTAACATTATATCCGATTCGGAAATTTGTCCGACAGCTTTATGAATAACGTTAACCTGAATTTCTTCGTTGCTTAATTTTATTAATGAATCGCTTAATGCTTCAATTGAGCCATCAACATCACCTTTTACTATAATGTTAAGTTCTTTGAAATTACCAATAGCCAAACGACGACCAATTTCTTCGAGTGTAATATGTTTTTGAGTACGCAAACCTTGCTCGCGAATAATTTGCATACGTTTGTTGGCAGTTTCTCTTGCAATTTGTTCTGTTTTAACTACGTTAAATTTATCGCCAGCTTGAGGTGCGCCATTAAGTCCTAATATTTGAACAGGCAAGGAGGGTCCGGCTTCAGTAAGTTTTTGATTACGTTCGTTAAACATAGCTTTAATTTTTCCATGATAAGAACCTGCAAGAACTATATCTCCAACATGCAAAGTGCCGTTTTTAACTAACAAGTTAGTTACATAACCACGTCCTTTATCGAGCGATGATTCTATAACAACTCCTATTGCTTCGCGGTTTGGATTTGCTTTTAAATCGAGTAATTCAGCCTGGAGTATTACTTTATCTAATAATAAAGCGACATTAGTTCCGGGTTTTGCTGCAATTTCCTGCGATTGATATTTACCTCCCCATTCTTCAACTAACAAATTCATACTCGATAATTCTTCACGAATTTTATCGGGATTAGCTCCTGGTTTATCAATTTTATTAATAGCAAAAACCATAGGAACATTTGCAGCTTGTGCGTGGTTAATAGCTTCAATGGTTTGAGGTTTAACTCCATCGTCGGCAGCAATAACAATAATTACAACATCGGTAAGTTGGGCTCCTCTGGCACGCATAGCCGTGAAGGCTTCGTGTCCGGGTGTGTCTAAAAAAGTAATTATTCTACCGCTTGCATGTTTAACACTATAAGCACCAATATGTTGAGTTATTCCTCCGGCTTCGCCTGCAACAACATTAGTGTTTCGTATGTAGTCGAGAAGTTTAGTTTTTCCGTGGTCAACATGTCCCATAACAGTAATAATTGGTGGACGAGGCAATAAATCTTCTGGTTTATCGGCAATAACTTCAATCATATCCGACTGAACATCAACGGTAATAAATTCGATTTTGTAGCCAAATTCATCGGCGATAACCGAAAGAGATTCAGCATCGAGGCGTTGGTTAATTGAAACAAAAAGACCAAGGTTCATGCAAGTAGCAATTACTTCATTTGCAGGAACATTCATTAATGTTGCGAGTTCGTTTACAGAAACAAATTCTGTAATTTTTAAAATATTTTTATCTTTTTCCTGCTGGTCAATTTCATCTTGCATTTTTTGATTTACAGCATCGCGTTTTTCGCGACGATATTTAGATGTAGTAGTTTTTGCTTTGCCGGTAGCCATACTTGCTAATGTGTCTTTAATTGTACGGTCGACCTCTTCATTATTAACTTCATTACGAACATGTCGTTTTTTGCCTTTGCCTCCTCTAAAATCAACATTCGGTTTAGTTAGAGTAGTATTGGTTGTTTTCGTTTCCGGACTGTCAGATTTTGAAAGAATTCTTTTACGTTTTTTCTTTTTGTTATGGTTATCGTTATAATCGGCAGATGAACCGGCTGGGTGTCTTTTGTTATCTGCATTCTGAGATTGAGCGGGGTTTATATCAATTTTCCCTAAAATTTTTGGGTCATTGAGTTTTGTTGTTTTAGTGCGGTAAACTTCTTCTTCTTTTTTAAAATTTGTATTTTTTCTAGATGTTTTTGAAATTTCTGTTTCTTTCTTTTTTGAAATTTCTTCTTTTTTCTTTAAATATTTTGTTTCTTTTTCTTTTTGTTTCTCTTTTCTAGTTTTTCTATCGGGCTTTGTTTTTTGATTAATGCTTGCTAAATCTAATTTTCCAACAATTTTAATATTGTCTTTGATGTTGTAAACTTTAGTTGAATATATTTCTTCTTCTTTTTTTGATTCAACTTTCTCAATTTCGGGTTCTATTTCTTCAATAATAATTTCGTGTTCCGGTTCTTTTACTTTTTCGGTAATTATTGTTGTTTCGGTTTTGGGAGTTTCACGAGTTTTCTTTGTTTTGGTTTTTTTTGTACTTTCTAAATCTATTTTTCCAACAATTTTTATTTGAGATTCGACAGGTTTTTTGCTATTGTCTTTTATTATAAATTCATCTTGTTCAAGAATATCGTTTTCAATTTCAGCTTCTTCAGCTTCTTGCACAACAATTTTTTTATTAATGTCGTCAATAGAAATTGTAGTATTACGTTCGTTAGTTTTAAGGTTAATTTCTGCCGATTTCTTTTTGATATTACTATCAATATTATATTCAACAAGAAGTGCATCGTACATTTCCTGCGATATTTTTGCATTAGGGCTATTTTCAACTGTGTATTCTTTTTTGTTCAAAAAGTCAACAATGGTCTGAATTCCCACATTTAACTCCTTAGCAACTTTATTTAATCGCATTGCCTTTAATTCTTCTGTCATATTCGGCACTTTTATTCTCGAAAAATTGTTTAAATATAAAAAAATCTATTATTCAAATTCTGCTTTAATAATATTGACAACACTGATAATTGTTTCTTCTTCGAGATCGGTTCTACGAACGAGTTCTTCGGTACTTTGATTTAGGATACTTTTAGCTGTGTCGCAACCGATTTTCTTAAATTCATCAATTATCCAAGGTTCAATTTCATCTGAGAATTCGTCTAAATCAACGTCTTCATCATCTTCCTGAACATTTCTATAAACATCTATCTCGTAACCGGTAAGCTGGCTTGCCAGTCGAATATTTAATCCACCTTTACCAATTGCAAGCGAAACTTGGTCGGGGTCCAAATAAACCTCAACTCTTTTATCGGGGTCAACAATTTTGATGTCGCTAATTTTTGCAGGGCTTAATGCACGTTGAATAAACAAGTTAGGGTTATTGGTGTAATTAATAACGTCAATATTTTCGTTTTTTAATTCGCGTACAATTCCATGAATACGACTACCTTTCATTCCTACACAAGCTCCAACGGGGTCAATTCTATCATCGTAAGATTCTACGGCAACTTTAGCTCTTTCGCCAGGAATTCGAACAATTTTTTTGATAGTAATAAGCCCATCAAATATTTCGGGAACTTCGAGTTCAAATAATCTTTCTAAAAAAACTGGCGAAGTGCGTGAAAGAATAATAAGCGGTGTATTATTTTTCATTTCAACCCTAACAACTACAGCCCTAACGCTGTCGCCTTTTCTAAAAAAGTCGGAAGGTATTTGTTCCGATTTTGGAAGAATAAGTTCGTTACCTTCGTCGTCGAGTACAAGAATTTCTTTTTTCCAAATTTGATAAACTTCGCCCGAAACAATCTCGCCAATGCGGTCTTTGTATTTACCAAAAACGGTATCTTTTTCGAGTTCAAGTATTTTTGACGATAAATTTTGTCGAAGTGCAAGAATTGTACGACGTCCAAAGTCGGCAAATTTTACTTCGTCCGAAACATCTTCGCCTTCTTCGTAATCTTCATCAATTTTTTTAGCTTCTTTTAAGGGTATTTGAGCTAACGAGTCGGTAAAATTTTCGTCTTTTACAACTGTTCTTGTACGCCAAATTTCGAAATCGCCTTTGTCTATGTTTATAATTACATCAAAGTTATTTGTTTCGCCGAATTGCTTGCTTAATGTACTTCTAAATACATCTTCTAAAACGCGCATCATTGTTGCCCTGTCGATGTTTTTTAGCTCTTTAAATTCTGCGAAATGCTCTATTAAATTTAATTTTTCCATTTTTTATTATTTAAAAGAAACAACAATTGTTACTGATTTTATTTTATGAAATTCTATTTCAATATCTTTGTTTACCAAAATATTTTTTTTTGTTTTTAACGACTTTTCTTTTTCTGAATATGTTAAAACTATAGATTTTTCGTTGACAGTTTTAAGTTTACCAATAAACAATTTTCCATCGTTAAATAATACTTCAACTGTTTTACCAATATTTTTAATAAACTGTATTTTTGAAGTTAATGGTTTATCTATTCCTGTTGATGAAATACTTAGTTCGTAGTCTTCCTCATCGCGGTTAATGTTTTGCTCAATAAAACGACTAACTTTAACACAATCTCCGATTGTTATTCCAGCAATGCTATCAATAAAAACGCAAAAGTTATTAACGGGTTTTACCTCAACATCAACAACAACGTATTCTTTACCTAAATCGGCATTAGCAGCTACTTTTAATATTTTATTTTTGTCAATCATCAATAAATTTTGATTAATAAAACAGGGGACTTTGTGTCCCCTGTCATATCTCTCCCTAAATTCTTTGCAAAGATATATAAATATTTTTTTGATTACAATTATTTCTTTAAAATCTTATTTTTTTCTGTTTAGATAATTGATTTGCTTGTTGGAGATAACTTCAACAAGGGTTTGAAAGCATCTCGAGAAGGCTTGCGGATTTAAGGATAAATTAAATATTTTTTTCTGATTTCTTTAAATTTGTTAAGTTCCGGTTGCCATGTTTCTTTTATTTGTGCTTCGGTTTTCCCTTCTTTAATCATTTCTATTGTGTTATCGTTTCCAATTAATTTCTGAAAAAATGAATTAAAAAATGATTCCTTGAGTGGATATAAATTATACATTTTAATTAAGTAACTTAATGTAAAAGTTGTGTTGGTTGATTGCCTAAGGTCAAAACCGTAACATTTTTGATTTTGAAACAGAGGGTTTTTTGCTCCAATTTTTGAAGTAGGCACAAAATAAAAATCCGTAGAATCAATTAGCGGATTTCCAATAACTTGAAAAGAATAATCAGTTCCTCGTCCAATGCTAATGCAAGTTCCCTCGAATAAGCCAAGACTTGGATACAAATATATTGAACGCATGTTTGGTAAGTTTGGTGATGGTTTTACTGTAATATTACAGGTAGTTTGGTGAGTGTAATTTTTACATTCAACAATTTGCAAATTACATTTAATTCCTTTTGCAAGCCACCCTTCTCCATTGAGCATTTGGGCATATTCGGCAATGGTCATTCCGTAAACGATGGGAACGGGGTGTAATCCTATAAATGAACGATATTTTAAATTAAGTACTGGTCCATCAATATAATGGGCATTTGGATTTGGTCGGTCTAAAATCAACAATGGTATATTGTTTTCGGCACAGGCTTCCATAACATAATGAAGTGTAGAAATATATGTGTAAAATCTAACTCCAACATCTTGAATATCAAAAACTACTATTTCTATTCCTTGTAAATCGGAAGGATATGGTTTTTTGTTTTTACCATAAAGCGAAATTATTTGTAATCCTGTTTTTTCGTCTTTTGATGTTTTAATTGTTTCGCCTGCATCGGCATTTCCTCTAAAACCATGCTCGGGGCAAAATATTTTTTTAACACAAATTCCAGAAGCAATTAATGTGTCTATTAATTGTGATTTACCAATTAATGAAGTTTGATTTGCTACTACTGCAACGTTTTTACCTTTAAGAACAGGAAAATATTCTGAGGTAAGTTCTGCAGCGGGAATTACCTGGGAAAAAGATGAGTGCACAACAAATAATAATAAAATAACAAATAACAATTTGCTCATAATTATAAAATATTTGCTAAAATACTATAAATATTTCGGTTGTTTTCGAAAAATTTGAAAAAAAACAATTAATATGCTAATATTAAAAACCTTTTTATAGAGTTATACTGCAAACGTTCATAAATTGAGCTTTTGCTGAAACAAAATTGTTAAATTCGATAACTATCGGATGCTAAATTGCTATATTATGCGAATCAAGGGTTGAAAAACACAAGAAATAACGCCTTTTACAGCATAAAACA
>JAVHRE010000055.1:0-6355 GCA_036171495.1 Bacteroidales bacterium | reverse complement strand
TAAAAAGTTAATCCGTTTAATGCACAAGTTGATGCCCACATAGCTTTTGCTCGTAAATTATAATCGCTTAAATTATTTAATAACTCTGGACCAACTTGAGCCAATTCTCTAATAATACTTACAACAAACCTATCCGATAAAGTTGAATCGTCGCCACCAAAATAAGCTTCAAGCGAATGAGCAATTATATCGGCAATTCCATAACCAGTATATTCTTTAGATACCGAAATTGTAAATGTAGGGTCGCAATACGAAATTTTAGGATAAATTAAAGGTGAGCCAAAACCTATTTTTTCTTTTGTTGTAGTATTTTGCAAAACAGCAAATTGATTCATTTCTGTGCCAGTTGCAGCAAGAGTTAAAACAGTAATTAAAGATAATGCTTTTAACGGTTTAACTTTATATTTCATCACATCCCATGGATTCAGGTTTTCTGGAATGCAAAGCGAAATAATTTTTGAAGAATCAATAACACTTCCGCCGCCAATTGCTATAACAAAATCTACATTATTTTTAATTCCAAAAGAAATAGCTTTTTCAACATCATCAACAATTGGGTTAGATTTAATTCCTTCGTACTCAAAAATAATTTTCCCGCTTTTTATTAGTTGATTTTTTATCTGGTTATAAATTCCATTCTTTTTTATTGAACCCTTACCATAAACCATTAAAACTCTTGAACCAAAATTTTTTGTATGTTCAGGCATTTGCTCGCAAACATTTTTTCCAAAAACAAGTTGCGTTGGATTATTTACTACAAAATTTTGCATATTATTTTATTTTATGAATTACACCGCTAACAGTATCTTTTTTAGCTCCAGTGGCAGAAGAAAGTACGTTTATTTCATTTCTTAATCGTAATACTCCAAGAAAGGCAAAAATTATTGCTTCTTTAAATTCTACAATTTCTTTTGTTGGCACAACAAATTGATTTACCGAATGTTTGCTCATCAGTTCAACTAAAAATTTATTTAATGCACCGCCTCCTGTCGTTAATACAGAATGTTGCTTATTAGCTGGCAGTACTTTAGAAATTTGAATTGCAATATGTTCACAAACAGTTGCTAATCTATTTTCAACAGAAATTTGAGAATTAGAAATTAATGGTAAAAAGGTTGCTTCAAACCACTCCCGACTTAACGACTTTGGTGGCTTTAAATAATAATAATCTAACAAATTTAATTGTTCTAATAAATTACTGTTAATTGTTCCCTTAGAAGACAATACGCCATCTTTATCGAAGTCTTTTTTAACAATGTTTGATAAATAATTTAAAGCCATGTTAACCGGACAAATATCAAATGCAATTCGCTTGCCATCAACATCATAAGAAACATTTGCAATACCTCCTAAGTTTAAGCAATAGTCATAATTTTTAAAAAGTATTTTATCGCCAATTGGCACTAAAGGCGCACCCTGTCCGCACATTGCAACATCTAAAGTTCTAAAATCACTAATGGTTGTAATTCCGGTAGTTGCAGCAATTATGCTTCCATCGCCAAGTTGAAATGTAACTTTTTCGGCAGGGTTATGGAAAATTGTATGTCCATGCGACGAAATAATATTTACATTAATTGGCAACCCATTATTAAATATATTAACAAGTTCACCAATAAAAAAACCATAATCTTTATGCAACTTAATTAAATCGTAAGCTTTTAAATTCTGTGCATTTTGTAGTTTGTCTTTCCATTCATTTGAGTATGCATAAGTTGCATATTTTAAAAGATTAAAGTGCCATTTAGATAATTTATTTTCAAAAAGACATAATGCAATATCAACACCATCGAGCGAAGTACCCGACATTACACCAATTGAATATATTGAGTTTAAATTTTTCATTTTATAAACCATAAAATTATTAATAAATTACATTTGTTGATTGTAAATTATAAAATAAAATTTAATTGTTTTATTATTATACATATATGCAAACAATTAATATTTAAAATCAAAATTATTTTTTTTTTAACAATTTCACATATATCTTTGTATATTAAATGTAATAAATGAATACCGAAAACGATAACTTAATTATTTCGTTAAAAGACAAACTTTTTAAGCTAATTGTAATGGTAAACGATTTAAAAAATAAAAACAACGTTCTTTTAAAAAATAAGGCAGAGTTGGAGTTTCAATTATCAGAAAAAATAAAAACAATTTCTGAAATTAAACGAAAATACGAAAACCTTAAAATTGGAAAATTAATAGATATTTCGGGTAATGAAGTTAATGGTGCCCGATTAAAAATAAATAGAATTGTGCGGGAAGTTGATAATTGTATAGCTCTTTTAAATAAGTAAAATGATAATATGAACGACGAAACACTCACTATAAGAGTAAATATTGCCGATAGATATTATCCGCTTACTATTAAGAAGTTAGAAGAAGAGAAATTAAGAAAAGCTGCAAAACGTATAAATGATACAATATTGCAATTTAAAAAAAAATATGCCGAAAAAGATGGGCAAGATTTCTTAGCAATGGCAAGTTTGCAATATGTAACAAAATTAAGTGAGTTAGAAGCGAAACAAAATATATCTTCTTTCGTAGAAAAGATTAAAGAGATAGATAAAGAGCTGGAAGATTACCTGCTAAAAGAGCAGAACGTTCTTTAACATAAAACGATATAGCCCGCGCTAAATTCTTTATTCGTTTTAAAAATCAACAGAATCAAACTTGGGGTGATTCTCGTGAAGCCTATGACAGGCAACATCCTGCTTGCAGGATTCCTTAACAGGAACAGTAGAAGTCAGAAGCTGAAGGTAGCCCCACCCATGTGATAATTGGGTTTTTATTAATGCTTAAAGAAAAATAGTGCGGGTTTTTTTATTAATTTATATACTTAAAAATTATGATTATAAATATTATTGTAGGAATTATTGCATTAGTTGCGGGTGGTTTTATATCTTACTTTGTTTGGGATAAAGCACTTGGAGCTAAATTAAAAAAAGTTCTTAAAGATGCCGAAACTGAAGGTGAAGTTCTTAGAAAACAAAAAGAACTTTTAGCTAAAGAAAAATTTCTGCAGCTTAAATCGGAACACGAAAAATTCGTAAACGAAAAGAACTCTAAAATTATTCAAGCTGAACAAAGAATTGGACAAAAAGAATCTTCTATTAATCAGAAAATTGAAGAAACAAACAGAGCAAAACGCGAAGCTGAATCACTTCAATCGAACTTAAAACTTCAATTAGAAAAAGTTGAAAAAAAGAAAGAAGAGTTTGACCGTCAAAGAAAAGAACATTTGGAAAAACTCGAAAAGATTAGTGGACTTTCTTCCGAAGAAGCAAAATCGCAATTAGTTGAATCGTTAAAAGCCGAAGCTAAAACCTCGGCAATGGCTTTTATTAACGATTCGATGGAAGAAGCTAAGATGACTGCTAATAAAGAATCTAAAAGAATTGTAATTCAGACAATTCAACGCGTTGCTTCGGAAGCTGCAGTAGAAAATAGCGTTACAGTTTTTCATATTGAGAATGATGAAGTAAAAGGAAGAATAATTGGACGCGAAGGCAGAAATATAAGAGCTTTAGAAGCTGCTACAGGTGTAGAAATAATTGTTGAT
This sequence comes from Bacteroidales bacterium, assembly GCA_036171495.1. Lineage (GTDB taxonomy): Bacteria > Bacteroidota > Bacteroidia > Bacteroidales > GWA2-32-17 > GWA2-32-17. Next base: position 2,787 of record JAVHRE010000055.1, on the reverse strand, counting down.
GACACTCCCGAATCAATTGTATTATCGGCATTTGACCCATACAGAAGAGAAATTGCACGTCTTGCTCTTCACCAATTAATTACCGATGGCAGAATTCATCCTGCACGTATTGAAGAAGTTGTAGAAAAAGTTAAAAAACAAGTTGAAGAAGAAATGATTGAAACCGGAAAACGTACAACAATCGATTTAGGCGTTCATGGACTTCACCCTGAGCTAATTAGATTAGTAGGAAAAATGAAATATCGTTCATCTTATGGTCAAAATTTATTACAACATTCACGCGAAACAGCTAACTTATGTGCTGTAATGGCTTCGGAATTAGGACTAAACACAACTGCCGCTAAACGTGCCGGATTATTGCATGATATAGGAAAAGTTTCTGACGAAAACCCCGACTTACCTCATGCTTTACTTGGAATGAGCATCGCTGAACGTTGCAAAGAAAAACCAGAAATTTGCAATGCTATTGGTGCTCACCATGACGAAATTGAAATGAATAGTTTGCTATCGCCAATAGTTCAGGTATGTGATGCTATTAGTGGAGCTCGTCCCGGAGCACGTCGCGAAGTTGCCGAATCGTATGTAAAACGTTTGAAAGATTTGGAAAATTTAGCTCTCTCATATCCTGGAGTATTAAAAACTTATGCAATTCAGGCAGGAAGAGAATTGAGGGTAATTGTTGGAAGCGAAAAAATATCCGATAAAGATGCTGAAACTTTATCGAACGACCTTGCTCGTAGAATTCAAGAAGAATTAACTTATCCAGGTCAAATAAGAATTACTGTTATTCGTGAAACAAGAGCAGTTTCGTACGCAAAATAATATAAAAATAAAATTGTACAATTTTAATATTAAAAAAACTACAACCTAATAATTAGATTCTGAAACAATTCTGTCCTGAACTTGATTCAGGACAGAATGACGTAGTACTTGATTTTTAGAAGTTCCCTTAATTCCTAAATCATTTAAGGTTTTGCTATATTAACGGAACAAAACACTTTACTTTAAACGGAGGACAAACTCAAAGTGTAATGTTTTTGCCTGTTGGTTCTTATACATTTAGAGTATTACAATTAAGTGGTTATACAACTTCTCCAATAGATACAACATACAACGGAAATATTACATGCGGTAATAAAGTTACAATATCATTTCCTTAAGGCGGGATTAGAAGTTCCCTTAAGTCTTAATAAATTTACTACTAAAAATCTTTTTCTCTGTTATAATTTTCACCATGTAAATTCCCTGCTGCAAATTATCCGGAAGATGAATTACAGCATTATAGGTTTGATTATTTGCAGTAAGCAAAAGTTTTCCTGACGGGTCATAAATAAATACATTATAATTTTTTAAAGATGATTTGATGTTTAATGTATTTTCCGACTGGTTAACAAACACATTTATATCCGAGACTTCTTCATTACTTTCACCTATTCCGGTGTTATTATTTGCAGTAACAAATAGTTCCACCGGACCTATTATACAAGAACCTGAATCGGTTTCATTTACGGTAATAAATCCCGATGTGTTACCCCAGTTTACAGTAATCTGATTAGTGCCTTGTCCGGAAATTATTGTAACTCCTGCTGGAAAACTCCACTGGTAAGTTGAACCCGAATGATAAGGAACAGAGAATACTATATTAGATTGTGAATAAGTAACGGTAATCGGTCCACTGATGGAATAAGGATTATTAATGATACCAAAAAATTCGGCAGCCCAAAAAGAAGAGTAAAAATTTTCATCGAATGAATAAGAACCAATTGCTGTAGTTCCTCCCTGCTGAAAACAAGTCCCCGGGTCAACTGCTATTCCGTGTTGCATGTTACTGATTATATATGTTTGAACAACAGTATTTCCTGCAGCATCATTGTATTGTTTCATCGCAATATTGGAATTTCCATTAAATGATGAATTCACTAAATCTGCTGTTTGATCAGTATTGTGCACATTTGTCCATTGTTTTACGAGTTCAGTTGCATTTACGGGACTCACAGTAATATCGCTCGTCCCTTGAAAAATTGCAACTTTCGGATAAGTACCGGAATAGGATGGATTTTCACTTCTTACAGAGTCGCCCCAAGCGGCTGGTGTTTTTGTAACTAAACCATACATTACATTCATTGCAGAAGTAGCATCTGTTGCCGATTTGTATGGTGCACCAGCCATTACAGCACCTGCAGAAAAAACTTCAGGGTATGCTCCTAGCATCACAGCCGTCAAGCAAGCACCCGCTGATAAACCTGTAACAAAAACTTTAGAACTATCAATACTATAATGGCTTTTCATGTAATCAATCATTTGCTTAACCGAATATGCTTCTCCCTGTCCGCGTTTGTAATCGGTCGGGAGAAACCAGTTAAAACATGTACTGGAGTTATTCGAAGATTGCTGCCCTGCATGAATTACATAGAATTTGTGATGATTTGAAAGTGTATCCCAACCGGAGTAACCTGAATAATTCGTAGCGTTTTGAGTGCATCCGTGCAATACCACAACTAATGGAGCATCTGTCGGAATATTTACAGGTACGTAACGATACATAAGCAAGTTACCCGGATTAGTTCCGAAAGAGTTAATCTGAAGCCATCCGGTTTGCGAATAAGAAAATTTAAAGAATAATGTAAAGAATATTGAAAAAAGACAATATTTCAAAAGTGATAATTTTTTCATAATTAGAGACGGTTTTTTTAACAAAGTTAATTAAAGAAATATGACTTGTACAAAAAATAATTAGGACTTACGCAAAAAAAACAATATGACACGAATTAACGATTAATGTTTAAT
>JAVHRE010000054.1:0-6391 GCA_036171495.1 Bacteroidales bacterium | reverse complement strand
GAAAAAAACCGACAGATTGGTGGTTGCCTTCAGGTTTTTGCCCGTAAAGGATGTATTTTTAACACAGGATTAAATTATACAGAAGGATTAGCCGAAGGTCAGATTTTATATAAGTATTTTAAATATATCGGTATTATTGACAAATTGAAGTTACGTAGAATGGACATGGATGGGTTCGAAGTTGTAACATATAACAACGAAGAATATAAATTTGCTCAAGGGAACAATAATTTTATTGAAACACTTGTACAAAAATTCCCTAACGAAAGACAAACTTTAACAAAATATATTAACGATTTAAAGAAAATAAGCTCCGAATTTCCACTTTACAATTTAAGTTTATCGCAATATCAAATGTCGGGTTGGGATTCTTATGAACAAAGCATTTCGGAATATTTTGACAATTTAACTAATAATAACACTCTAAAAAATGTTTTATGCGGAACAAGTATGCTTTATGCCGGATTGCCAAAAATAACTCCATTTTATATTCATGCCCTTATTAATCATTCATTTATAAACAGCTCATGGCGTTTGGTGGATGGCAGTCATCACCTTGCAATTGAACTTACAAAAGTTATTAAATCAAATGGCGGAGCGGTTTTACGTAATAAAGATATAGAAAAATTAATTTTTAAAGATAAAAAAATTATTAACGTTGAAACAAAAGAAGGCGAACTATTTAACACTGATATTGTTATTTCAAATATTCATCCTGTCAATACATTAAAAATGTTTGAAGGTAATCAGGTTTATAGTGCTTACCGAAACAGAGTGATATCGTTGCAAAATACAATAGGAATGTTTACAATTTATGTTGTGTTAAAAGAAAACACATTCGAATATCAAAATTATAATCATTACTGTCATAATACATTATCGGTATGGTCGGCTGAAAATTACTTTGAGAAAGAATGGCCCGATAGCTATATGTTATATACTCCCGCTACTTCAAAATCGGAAAAATATGCCGACAGCTTAATAATAATGAGCTATATGAGCTTTAAGGAAGTTGAAAAATGGGAAAACACATGGATTGAACATCGTGGAGAAGACTATCTTGAATTTAAAAAACAACGTGCAGAAAAATTATTAACTCTTGTTGAAAAAAAATTCAAAAATATCAGAAACAACATTGATTGTTATTATACTTCAACACCATTAACCTATCGCGATTATACAGGAACTCCCGAAGGTTCTACTTATGGAATTTTAAAAGAAAGTAAAAATCTGTTAAAAACTATAATTTTACCAAAAACAAAAATAGAAAACCTGTTTTTTACCGGACAAAATTTGAATATGCACGGAATATTAGGTGTAACAATATCATCAGTAATGACTTGTGCTGAAATCGTTGGACATGATTATCTCATAGACAAAATAAGAAAAAGCAATGCCAAATAATATGAACAATAAATAAGTCCCAAGTCTCAAATCCGATAGCTATCGGATCCAAAATAAAAATTCAAAGGAAAATAAACAACTAAAAAAATGGAAAAAATAATTAATAAGCCCCAAATCCCAAGAGAAGAAAGTCCCAAGGGAAGAACTTGGAGTTTGGAATTTGGAATTTGGAACTTGAAACTTGGGGCTTTCTTTTTTTTGTTCTTGAGACTTGGAATTTTTTCACACAATAAATAATGTATGTTTCATGGGTAATAAATCAGTAGTTATTGTAGGTGCAGGATTAGGCGGATTGCTTTGTGGATATATTTTAAGCAAAGAAGGATATAGGGTTACAATTGTCGAGAAAAACAAGCAACTTGGTGGGTGTTTACAAACTTTTGTCAGAAATAATTGCCTGTTTGATACAGGTATGCATTATTTCGGAAGCATGGGCGAAGGCGAACCATTAAATTATTTGTTCAAATATTTTGGTTTAACTCAAAAATTAAAATTAAAACGACTTGATATTAACCCGTTTGATGTAATTGATATTGCTGGAAAAAAATATAATTATGCTCAGGGATTTGATAATTTTATTGAAACATTAACCGAATACTTTCCAAACGAAAGAACTGCAATAACAAATTACATTAATAAATTAAAAGATATTGGAGATTATTTGAATGTTTTACTTCATCAGGAACATAAACCATTAACAAGCGGAATACTTGTTAATGAACATTTTAACGAAAACGCACACAATTTTATTTGTTCACTTACAAATAATTACGAACTTCAGAATGTTTTAGCAGGGTTAAACTCCTTGTATGCCGGGAATCCTAAATATTCACCTTTGTATCTGCACGGGATAATAAATTATTCGCTTATTCAGAGTTCGTGGCGAATGGTTGATGGCGGTTCACAAATATCGGATATCCTTTCTGAAGAAATTAAAAAATACGGCGGTACAATTTTTACAAAATCGGAAGTCGTTGAATTTGTTTCGGATAGCAACCAAAACATTTCGCACATAAAACTTGCAAATAACGAAAAAATATATTCCGATTATTTTATTTCAAACATTAATCCTCAAAAAACTTTAGAGCTTACAAATTCGAATTTAATCAGAACTGTGTATAAAAAACGCATAACTTCACTTGAACAAACATTTTCGATGTTTTCATTGTATATTGTTTTTAAAAAGAACACATTCAAATACATGAATTATAATTACTATCGCAATAACAATAAAAATGTTTGGGGAACCGAAATATATTCTCCTGAAAAATGGCCCGATGGTTATATGCTTTATACTCCAGCAACCTCTAAATCAACCGAGTATGCCGAAAGTATGACAGTAATTACATATATGAAATACGATGAGTTGAAAAAATGGGAACATACAAAAGTTGAGCACAGAGGCGAAGATTATAAAATTTTTAAAAAACAAAAAGCCGAAAAACTTATTTTAGAAGTTGAAAAAGCATTTCCGGGAATTTCGAATAAAATTAAAGCATATTATGCATCCACACCTCTTACAAATCGCGATTATACAGGCACTATAAACGGTTCGGCTTACGGAATAATGAAAGATTGCAACAATTCACTTAAAACATACATTTTACCAAAAACCAAAATCCCAAATTTATTACTAACAGGGCAAAACATTAATTTACATGGAATTTTAGGAGTAACAGTATCATCATTATTAACCTGTGGCGAACTTGTTGGTTTCGATTATTTAATAAAAAAAATTAAAGATGCCCAGTAAAAAATCATACCGCTGGCTTAAAAGATTAATTTTCTTAATTGTTATAATATTTATTCTTGTTATTCTGTTTTTTAATTCTATTATTATTACTCCTCCAAAAGTTCCAAATATTAAAAATTTTAAAACAGAAAAAATTAATGATAGTTTAACAATTTGTGCTCACAGTTGGCTAAAACATAATTCATATAATCTGTGGGAATTTTATATTGAAGGAAACCCTTACGAAAGAGGAATTAAAACAGGAATGCTTACTAAACCGCTTATTGAAGAACAGGAAAAAGCTTTTGTTGCTCAGATTTTAAAAATGGTTCCATCTAAAACATACCTTAATTTTTTAAAATATATTGTTGCATTTTTTAATAGAAATATTGATAAATATATTCCACTCGAAAATTTGCAGGAAATTTATGGCATTTCGCAATATTCATCAAAAAAATATTCATTTATTGGACCAGCTTATTCCCGAATATTAAATTACCATGCAGCTCACGATATTGGTCATGCACTTATAACATATCACATGGTTGGCTGTACCTCGTTTGCTGTAAAAAATAAAATGTCGGCTGATTCGTCGTTACTTATTGCACGAAATTTTGATTTTTATGTAGGCGATGAATTTGCAAAAAATAAAATTGTAGAATTTGTTAAACCCGATTCGGGTTATAAATTTATGTTTATAACATGGGGCGGTATGCTCGGTGCCTGCTCCGGAATGAACGAAAAAGGACTTGCTGTAACAATTAACGCCGGAACTTCAGAAATTCCATATTCAGTTGCCACACCAATTTCTATTGTAGTACGTAACATACTGCAATATGCAAAAAACATTAATGAAGCAAAACAAATTGCAGGTAAATTTAAAATATTTGTGTCGGAATCTATTTTAGTTGGTTCGGCAATTGATAATGACGCTGTAATTATTGAAAAAACGCCTGCAAAACAATTTGTTTACAAATCCTATTCCGATTATTTAATTTGTACTAATCATTTTCAGAGCGATTCGTTAAAAGGAGAAAAAAACAATATTGAAAATATGCTTAACAGTTCAAGTTTGTACAGATATTTTAGGGTTAAAGAATTACTATCACAATATAATGTTATTTCGCCAGTAACGGCAGCTACAATTTTACGCAACAGAGGAGGTTTAAATAATAAAGATATTGGCATGGGAAACGAAAAGTCTATTAACCAGCTTATTGCACATCACTCAATAATTTTTCAACCAAAAAAACTGAAAGTGTATGTTTCTACATCGCCTTATCAGCTTGGTTCATATTTAGTTTACGATTTAAATAAAATTTTTAGCGCTCCTTTTGATATTAAAAACACAAAAACTGTGTATAATGTTAACGAAACTATTAAACCAGACAGATTTTTATATTCGGCTCAATACAAAAAGTTTAAATATTATAAAATTTGTAAGGAATATATTGTTTTGCACACAAATAATAAATCATTTGGTGAAATCTCTAACGTTCAAATAGAACAATTTAAAAATTCTAATCCAAATTATTATTATACATGGCAAATAGTTGGAGATTATTTTAAAAGCCGCAAACAATTTAACGAAGCAATAAAATGTTATAAATATGCTTTAACACTCGAAATTTCTACTTTAGCCGACAAAAAAAACATTGAAGAAAGTATTATGGAATGTGCTAAAAATTAAATTAATATTTTATATTTGCATAATAAAGAGATTTAAGTGGAACTAATTATTTGTAAACATTTAAAGTCGGATAATATGCGTTTATTGAATTGTTACCGTTCATTGTAAAAAGACAGAAACAGACGAATGAATGACAAAGGAATTTTTGCTGCATAAAGACAAAGAAAAAATGACCTCACACAAAACAACACATTTGCAAGCTCCGACACACAAGCCAATGCTTCAGCTTGCAAAAGAGTTGTTTTCTTGCCGACACACCTACTGATAATATCCTGTTGAAAAATATTTTGAGTTTTTTTCTCTTCTACAAAAAAATTGTTTTACCTTTGACAACTAATGTCAACACTTATTATGTCAACAGTCGGAATCAAATTAAGGGAACTTAGAGAAAAATCGGGACTTTCACTCCGAAAAGCAGCAGTACAAGTAGATATTGATGTTGCGATTTTGAGCAAAATGGAAAGAGGGGAACGAAAATTCACGAAAGAATTAATTGTTAAACTTTCTGAGTTATACAATTTTAATCCTGAAAACTTAATAATAGACTTTCTAAGTGAAAAAGTTGTTTACGACTTGAAAGACGAAGAGTTTGGATTGAAGGCACTAAAAGTGGCTGAACAAAAAATCAAGTACAACAAAGCAAATTAAAAAATTATGGATATAAAGAATTTCATTGAAAAGCTCGGATTTACTGGTAATCTTTTTACTTACAGTAAAGAGTATAAACTTCATAATTATACAATCCGTATTGACCTGCAAAAAGGAAAAATATATTACAGAAAAGATGAAAAGACCACAGTAGAAAGGCAGGAAGATGGACAAATTCAATTAGGCGACCATACAACTTCAAATTTTTCAGCACCAGAAAGCCTTGTTGTACTTGAATGTGTAAACCGATTATTAGAAAAAGGATATGCTCCAAATGATATTCACCTTGAAAGAAAATGGAAAGTTGGACACGGTGCAAGTGGCGGAAAAGCGGACATCAATATTTACAATAAAAGTGATGGCAAAACACTTTTAATTATTGAATGTAAAACTTGGGGCGAAGAATTTGAGAAAGAAAAAAATAAAATGGAGGAACACGGTGGGCAGTTGTTCACCTATCTGAATCAGGATAAGAACGCTCAATTCCTTGTTTTATATGCTTCAAAATATGAAAACGATGAGTTTATATATGACAATTTAATAGTTCAAGTAAAAGACAGAAAAGAAGATTTAGAAAAGTCATTAAAACAAATTGAAGAAGAAAATATTAAGCTCTATCGTGATGCAAATAATAAATCGGAATTATTTAATGTATGGAAAGAATCGTTTAACAAGTATTTTCATTTTAACGGTATTTTTGATGCCGATGCAAACGCATATTCTTTAGAGCTTAAAGCACTAAAAAAGAAGAACCTAAAAAAACTTGATGATGCAAAAGGATTGTTCAACAAGTTTGCAGAAATATTAAGACACAACAATATTTCAGACAATGCAAATGCGTTCAATCGTGTTCTTTCCTTGTTTTTGTGCAAAATCGTTGACGAAGAAAAAAAGGACGAAGATGTTTTAGATTTTCA
>JAVHRE010000053.1:0-1275 GCA_036171495.1 Bacteroidales bacterium | reverse complement strand
CAATGATAAATGGTTAAGCAGCACGTAACCAACTCGCAACCCGTTAGCGTCCAGTTTCAGAGACCCGTGACAATAATGATTCCGATGCTAAAAATTAATAATGAATTGATGATGCACAATCTGACACTCGATTATTTATTAAAAAAAAATGTTTACAAAATTGAAATTATTTAATCAAATATTAAAATTAAAACCAAGCATTAATACAAACCTCAATAAAATATAAACTATGAAAAGATTTTTTTTAATAGCATTTATTTATGGAATTCATTTTACAATGCTAATGGGACAAGATTTTAAATGTAAATTAATTGCTATAGATTCTTTTGGCAATAAAGACTCTGTTGTATTTGGAATGGGTTATAATGCGACACTAGGAATTGATAGTTCTTTACATGAAATAAATATTTTAAACCAACCATTTTCAGACCTAGATATAAGAATTATTCAGCGAGACAGTATTCATTTACATTGCTTAAATGGATTAAATTGGGTTAGTACTGGAAATATATATTCTCCAAATAATATCGACTCAAAAATTGACATTAGGCCATTCGCATTCCTAAATAATTTTGCAGACATTAATGATAACTTTGAAATTGTAATACATGCTATAAATTTTCCTGTGATAATAACTACTGATTTTAGTCAAATTTCTGGAAGTTATTTGGAAGGATGGTCAACTTTACATTTATTAGATACTAATTGTCAAAGTATTCAAATGGAAAATATATATTTTAATTTTATAGGAGATACAATATTTACTTTAAATGATAGTGTTCATAACACTTTAGTTGCAAATATTCAGCACGAAGTTGGAATAAATGATAATAAATTTAAGAATCAAATAGAAATTGTATATCCAAATCCAACACATAATAATTTAACTATAAATTACGATGGTGAAATAATGGTAGAACTTATTGATTTACGAGGAAATTGTATTATAAAAACAAGAAGCAAAAATCTTGATATTTCAAATTTTTCAAGTAGTTTATATTTCTTAAAAATTATAGATTTACAAACAAATAAATTGCTTTGTAAAAAGATTATAAAAAACTAATGCTTGGTAAAAATAATTTTAAGCAAACGAAAAATATAAAATGACATTATTGATAAGAAACCGATACGCTAACATCGCATAAGCAGAATTTTCCACTTATTTAAACGCTAGGGCTTCGCCCATGCGCGTAGGTCTAAGGTGTTCCAAACTACTGCCTATGCGAGGACCGTTACCGACAAGCCGTTTGGCATAAAATGAGAGCGTAGTATAAT
>JAVHRE010000052.1:0-6437 GCA_036171495.1 Bacteroidales bacterium | reverse complement strand
GTTTTTCGCAATCTGTAAATAAAGAGAAGCTCACACCGGCTATTGAAGATAATTCAATGTTTATTGAAGAGGCATACAACCAAGAAGATAGGGTTCTTCAGCATATTTCAAATTTAGTATTTTTACCTAATCTGAAGGATAACTTCTTTTATGCCTTTACTCAGGAATGGCCTGCGTTTGGGCTCAATCATCAGTTATCTTACACCTTACAATATAATTCATTTAACAGAGGAGATGTTACCGGACTTGGTGATATATTAATAAATTATCGCTATCAGCTATCCTATAAGGAAAATTTTATAGCATGTTCTCCACGTTTAAGTATTATTATTCCGTCGGGTAATAAAAATAAAGGATTAGGTTCTGGTTCATGGGGGCTACAGGCAAATCTACCATTATCAAAACGCTGGACAAATCACTTTATAAATCATTTTAATATTGGAGCTACTTATTTGTTTAGGGTTAAAGACGATAATATTAATTTCAACAAATCACTTATGAGTTATTTTGCAGGAATAAGTTCAATTTGGCTTGTTACAGAAAAGTTTAACCTAATGCTTGAATGTCTTACTAATTTTAATGCCAATCCTGATTTAAACAATAAAGTTACATATACAACCCAAACTATTCTTGCTCCTGCAATCAGGTATGCAATAGACATTAATAAACTTCAAATAGTACCCGGTATTTCAGTACCATTAACTTTTGCAGAAAATTCAAAAATAGAAGTAGGAGGTTTTTTTTATTTATCATTTGAACATAAATTTTAATGTTCTGATTTTACTGAAAAAAAACATGGATAACACAAATATAAAAATACTGAACCTCTCTGACCTGAAAACAGGGGAAACGGGAATCATAACAAAAGTTGTCGGACATGGAGCATTTCGCAAACGTATTACTGAAATGGGATTTGTAAAAGGCAAAAAAGTCACAGTAATTAAAAATGCACCTCTGCAAGACCCTGTTGAATACGAAATAATGGATTACAAAGTGTCATTGCGTAGAACTGAAGCCCTATTGGTTGAAATTATTGCAGCAGATAAATCAGCTTTTATAGAAAATGTAAAATTTGAAGGGACTATTGATGAAGAAACATTGAAAATATCTGCCGTTGAGAAAGGAAAAATAATCAACGTTGCATTGGTTGGTAATCCAAACAGCGGAAAAACAACATTGTATAATTTCGCATCCGGTTCGCACGAAAGAGTAGGCAATTATGGCGGAGTTACTGTTGATGCACGTGAAGCGACTTTTAAACAATCGTCTTATACTTTTAAAATAGTTGATTTACCCGGCACATATTCTATTACAGAATATACACCTGAAGAACTATTTGTTCGTACCCATATTACTGAAAAAAATCCTGATATAATTGTAAATGTAATTGATGCTTCAAATCTCGAACGCAATTTATACCTCACAACACAGCTTATTGATATGAATATTAAAGTGGTAATTGCCCTTAATATGAATGATGAATTAGAAAAAAAAGGTGCAAAATTAGATTATGAGGCATTAGGTAAAATGATTGGAATCCCGATTATTCCGACAGTTGCATCAAAAGGCAAAGGCATTGGCGAATTGTTCAACAAACTAATTGAAGTTTATGAAGACAAAGACCCAATTGTAAGGCATATTCATATAAACTACGGTAATAATATTGAAAATGCAATTGTTCACATTCAGACACTCATTAAGGAAAATAAAGATATTACCGATAAATTTTCATCACGTTATCTGGCTATTAAACTACTTGAAACTGATTCAGCAACGTTAAAACAACTTTCCCAATGTTCAAATATTGAAAAAATCAAAGCACAATGTGCCAACGAAATACAAATCTTAGAAAAAGAGTATAAGGAGAAATCAGGAACAATTATAACTGATGCAAAGTATGGATTTATAGCAGGTGCACTTAATGAAACATTTCAACCTTGCAAAGAAGGAAAACGAAAAAAAATCGCCCAAATTGATGACATTCTTACCCATAGATTATTGGGATTCCCCATATTTATTTTTTTCATGTGGTTGATGTTTCAGATTACTTTCACCGTAGGAAGTTACCCAATGGACTGGATTGATTCAGGCGTTGGTTGGTTAGGGGAATCAATAAAAAATTCTATGTCTGAAGGCCCATTACGTGATTTATTGGTTGATGGTATTATTGGCGGTGTTGGTGGTGTAATAATTTTTCTACCCAATATTCTCATCCTGTTTTTCTTTATTTCATTTATGGAAGATACAGGTTATATGGCAAGAGCTTCATTTATTATGGATAAACTGATGCACAAAATAGGTTTGCATGGGAAATCATTTATCCCAATGCTTATGGGTTTTGGTTGCAATGTTCCGGCAATTATGGCAACCCGGACACTTGAAAATAAAAAAGACAGGCTGCTAACAATGATGATAATTCCATTCATGTCGTGTAGTGCAAGATTACCCATTTATGTATTATTAATATCAGCATTCTTTCCTGATAATCAGGGATTGGTATTAGTTTCAATTTATTTAATTGGTGTCATTATAGCCGTTTTAGTTGCATTAGCAATGAAAAAAATACTCTTTGCAAAACAAGACGTGCCTTTTGTAATGGAGTTACCACCCTACCGAATACCAACTTTAAAAAATACATCAATACACATGTGGCACAAAGGTGTTCAATATCTCAGAAAAATGGGAACAGTAATATTAGTCGCTTCAATACTTATCTGGGCATTAGGATATTTTCCACGCAATGTGAAATTTTCAACTAATTACGATGAACAAATTGCGTTAATCAAATCAAATAACAATATACCCGACAGTATAAAAACTGAACAATCAAAGATTATTGAATTATCAAAACAATCAGAGCAGCAGGAAAAATCTTATATCGGACAAATCGGACATTTTATAGAACCTGTTATCAGACCTTTAGGTTTTGACTGGAAAATAGGAGTAAGTATTATAACCGGATTAGCAGCTAAAGAGATTGTTGTAAGTACAATGGGTGTTTTGTATCAGGCAGACTTTAGCAACAATGAAACCTCTGTAAGTGTACAAAATAAACTTAAAGAACAAACTCACTCTCATGGCAAATTAAAGGGACAAAAAGTATTCACTCCTTTGACTGCTTATGCTATGATGTTATTTGTGCTTATTTATTTTCCTTGTATAGCTGTTATAGCAGCAATTAGAAAAGAATCAGACATAAAATGGGCTGTTTTTACTATGATTTATACTACAGCTATTGCTTGGCTCATTGCATTTTTAACTTTTCAGATAGGAAGTTTATTCGTATAAAATTTTTCAATCATGATTCAAGAATATATCGTTTATATAATACTTGCAAGTACTTTTGCATATATAATTTACATAATTATCAGGAAATTTCGTGTCAAAAATTCAAATCCTTGCAATAGTTGCGAAGGTTGCTCTTTAAAAAAGCAAATTGTTCAAAATATCATTAAATGAATACCAAATTTGTAAACATAGAATCATCAAAGAAACAACAATTATATAAGATAGCATTTGGGCTTGCAGTTTTCACCATTCTTTATAACATTATAGAAGGATTATTTTCAACATATTTTGGATACGAAGATGAAAGTCTTGTCTTGTTTGGTTTTGGAGTTGATAGTTTCATTGAGGTAATTTCAGGCTTTGGAATTGCCCACATGACTTTTCGTATTCAACATCAAGCAGAATGTAATAGAGATAATTTTGAACGAACAGCATTAAAAATAACAGGGTTCTCTTTTTATGCTTTAGTAGCAGGACTTTTAGCAACTGGATTTTATAATTTATGTATCGGACATAAACCCGAAACTACATTTTGGGGTGTTATAATTTCTTTAATTTCAATTGTTGTTATGCTATTTTTAATTTACGGTAAACAAAAAGTCGGCAAACAATTAAACTCCGATGCAATACTGGCAGATGCCGCATGTACAAAGGTTTGTATTTATATGTCGGTTGTTTTACTTGCATCAAGCCTTATTTACGAATTAACAAGTTTTGCGTATATTGATATAATCGGTACTTTTGGGCTTGCTTATTTCTCATTTAAAGAAGGTCGTGAATGTTTTGAAAAAGTGAAAACTAATAAATTTTGTTCCTGCAATCACAATTAAGCAAAACAAAGTTTAGATATGAAAATTTATTACTAATAAAACTTTATTTATAATGTCACAAAATAAGTCTAATAAAAAAAATCTGATTGAAAATGTACAAATTCAAAGTAGAATTCATGAAAATAAAACTAAAGTTGTTGCTTTATTAACTACCTTAACAATGGTAGTTGAAATTATTTTTGGTTATGTAACAAATTCAATGGCGCTGCTTGCTGATGGTTGGCACATGTTATCTCACGCTTTTGCAATTGGTCTGACTTGGTTTGCTTATTTAATTGCACGAAAATATGCCCAAACTGCTAAGTACTCATTTAGAAAAGAAAAATTACTGGCTTTATCTGGTTTTACAAGTGCAATAGTTTTACAAGTTGTAGCCGTTATCATGGCAATAGAATCAATCTCCCGTTTAATAGCTCCTTTGCCAATAAAATTTCAAGATGCAATCTTTGTAGCTATCATTGGTCTTATTGTAAATGGAATAAGTGCTTTTGTTTTACACCACAAACACGAACACAGCGACCATAACATTAAAGCAGCATATTTACATGTTTTAGCTGATGGATTAACCAGTATTACTGCAATAATTGCTTTACTTGCCGGAATGTATTACAAAATATACTCTCTTGATGCTATAAGTGGTATATTAAGTTCTTTAGTAATTACTAAATGGGCAATTAGCTTAATTAAAAGTTCTGGAAGCGAACTCATTGAATTGAAAAAGAATTAATTAAATTAAAATTTAAGTTTAAAGCAAAAAACCTTAATTTTGTCAAATAATATTTGAACGAGACAAAATATGCCCTCTCACAAGTGTAAGCACATTTGCTGTTTCCCACAAGCCCTAACAAAATCTAAAACAGCAAAGGAGCTTCCCCTTTTTGCCTATGCACGTTGCCTGACGGCATTTTTACCATCCCACAAAAACAAAATTAATTTGTGCTTCGTAGAAAGTGTAGTGCTAAACGGAAAGACAAGCAATATGACAGATAATCTAAAATATAGTAATGACAAGCGATTGACAAAACGCCCAGTTGGTAACACACTGTTAGTATTTAGCGGGCGGTTATGTGCAACTTGACAATTATAAAATAATTCGTAACTTTGTAACGGTTTGACATTGACTGCGGTTAAACGCCCAGCTTTTTCAAGTGCCAAACGTTAGGCTTAATTGCAAAAAGAATAACCATTTGACAATTTAGTGACATTTATTTTAAATAGATTTTTAATACTATGAAATTATTTGAGATTAAAATTATTATTACAGTTATATTATTTTTCAATTTAATACATCCCTGTAGATTGTATTCACAACAGATTAAAGACACTATAATTACTGACATTGATACTATTCCATGTACAATTACTTATGTTAACAGCTATAGTATATTCTATAAAATAAATGAAAATAACAATATAAAAGCAAGAATATTGCCTCGATTGTACGTTGAAAAATTAATAATTAACAGCAAAAACGTTCCGATTCTCGAACAAAAATATGACAGTTACATAAATGGTTTTTATAAAAAATCAAAACTTGACAAAAAATACGATGCTTTACTATTAAAAGAAAATTCAAGTAATAATTTAAAAATTCTTGCTGACAGTACATTTACATTTAAGAAGAATGACTATTTTAAAATTGCAACTTCTGTTGAACTATTTGCGAAGAAATATAATTGCAAGTTGATTTATGTTTCTGAACCAGTTAGAAATAATTATAATTCTATTAATGTTAAATTATATGATGCCACAGATGCTTATTATCAAGAATTATTAGACTTATATAAACAAAATACTATCTCTTTCTTTCGTGGAAATAATGCTTTGGAACCAGAAGAAATTAAATTGAAGCATAATGATACTATTATATGGGTCAAGAAAAATGAAATTTTAGAATTCAAAATTAATGCTGTAGATTCTGTTAATTTTAAAAATGATCCTGTTTTAATTAAAGGTATTTGTCAAAATAAGTATTTTTTTGTTGGTGACATAAGTCATTATAAATTTACTTTGAATGTAATGGCATCTTTATTTGTTTCAGTGACTCTTTCTAGCATCACTGATTCTTATATTTTTATTGGAATAAGCAATAATTTGACTAAAACGAGTAATTTTATTGGAGAGTTTATGAAAGTATTAACTAAGTCTAAATATAGCAACTAAGCCTAACACTACCTACCACAACACCGTGCAGTCATTGTCACCTTGACAATGACAAACAAACAAAAACGGCTCAGCGGTTTGACAATTTCTGCAAGAAATTGCACGGTGTTGGGTAGCTTAACCGTTAGCGTTCATTGGTAAAAAGACAGATACTGA
>JAVHRE010000051.1:0-1283 GCA_036171495.1 Bacteroidales bacterium | reverse complement strand
GGGTCAGGTTTATTTTTTGGGGAGTAAGTTAATTTAAGCAAATAATTTTTCTAATCTAAAAAGGAAGAATTTTATATCTGTCACACCTCTCAAATTCGCTCTAAATATTTTTATTTTTGAGTTAAAAGATTCAGCATATCCATTAGTGCTTTTATTAATAATACTAAACCGCTAACATGAAGCTGAATTTATCCAATCAAAATTACACATAGAACTAATTATACTTTTTTCATTTTGCAAATCACATAATGCCTTACCTAATTGATTATCCACATCATCAAGGGAATTAAAGGTGTAGTTATTAAATTCTTTTTGTTCACGTATATAATCCCAAATATGTTCTGTTGGGTTTAATTCAGGGCTATATGGTGGTAAAGGTAATATAGTTATATTTTCAGGGAGCTCTAATTTATTTGTAGTGTGCCAACCTGCAGAATCCATTATCATCACTATTCGATAGTGAGGAAATGCTATACTGGTTTCTGTTAATAAGGCATTCATTGCATTAGTATTACAAAATGGCGAAATGATTGAACAGGTTTCTCCTGTTTGCGGGCAAACGGTAGTAAATGCATATAAATATTCTCTTATTGCTTGTTTTCTAACAATAGCTCTATCTGGGCGATGCACCCAACATTTACGAACATGATTCATTCTACCAAATGAGGATTCGTCTTCAAAAAATACCATTAAGGGTCTATGGTCATTTGCCTTTACTGGTTGGGCTGCCAGTATTTCTGGGAGTTTTTTTTAAACTCTTCTTGCGCCTCTTTGTTATGTTTTGGATGTTCTGGGCGTGGCATTTTCTTTTTCCAATTGTGTCGTTTAAATAGATCCCATATATAATCATCGGAAACTGCTTTGCCAACTTGTGTTTCAATAATTTTGCGAATATGTTTTGCAACTAAAATTTTACCATCGTTCGCTTTGATTTTTAATTTATTCATCATTTTTTTTTCATCTTCAAAACTCATATGTGAGGTTTCTGATCGTCTTCCTCCCCATTTAAGATTCTCTGTAAAGCCGGCACCTTCTTTATTATAAAGCTCGACTACCTTATATACTTTACTTTTAGTTACTCCTAAAAAAGAAGCGTACTCTTCCGCTTTTTTATTTGGATTAAATGAAACCGATAGTAAAATCTGCCAATAACTTCTATGATGAGTATTAGAGCAACTGGATAACTTACCTGATAATTCAGAGGTAGTTAAATGATTATTTAATTGTAATATTCTCATAATGCAAATATACACATTTTATTTATCTTGTTAGCGGCTTAGTAT
>JAVHRE010000050.1:0-6466 GCA_036171495.1 Bacteroidales bacterium | reverse complement strand
CAAAAATAATATATTATAAATAAATATGATTAATTATTTAACCTTTTTAAGTCAATTTGAAAAAATAAAATAATTATTTTTGTAAAATTATTTTTATGAAATCATTTACATTCTTATTTGTCATAACTTTATTTGTTTCGTCATGCTCAAATGATGAAAAAGTAACATTTAATAGTTCCATTGAAGATAATCAAGGCTGGACACAAGGCTATAATAGTATTTATACAGGCGATGGTCATTCAGGAAATCTTTGTTCTAAAATAGATTCTATTAATCCATTTAGTTTTGGGTTCATTTATTTAATAAAAAATATTAGTAAAAAAAGAACTTACTAAAGCAACTTTTAGTGCCTGGGTTAAAACAGAAAACATTAAAAGCAGCATAAGTTTAGTAGCTTCAATATCATGTGACAAAAACAATAAACAATTACAATGGGTAGGGTGCAATATTATTGATTTTGTAAAAAAGTCTAACCAATGGACAAATGTAAAAGGTGAAATACAAATACCAAAAGACTTGCCCGATGATGCTGAAATTAGATTTTATGCATGGTCGCCAAAAGGAGATGTTGGATTTGTAGATGATTTTGAAATAAGCTTTTATTAAAAAGAGAATGTGCAAATGGTTATTCTTTGTGAATAACTCGTTTAATATTCTCTTTTAAATCATGTAATATTTATTGTTTGTTTTTGTAAACTTGCAGAAATTTAAAATTGTGAGTGAGCTTTTTAATTCTGTTAGTGGAGTTATCATTTTTACTATTGCAATATTTTTTGCTATAAGCTTTATTGTACAACTATTCTATTATTTGTTTTTTTACTTGCGGTTAGCATTTGTAAAAGAACAAAAGAATACCGAAAATTTGCCTGTTTCGGTTATTATTTGTGCCCGCGACGAAGCCGAAAACCTCGAAAATTTTTTACCTTTAGTATTAAAACAAAATTACCCGACCTTTGAAGTAATTGTTGTAAACGATTGTTCGGAAGATAATACCGAAGATGTTTTAAAAAACTTTCAAAAACAATATTCTAATTTAAAAGTTACAACAATAAAAAAAGACGAGAAATTTACTCACGGAAAAAAATTGGCTCAAACAATTGGAATTAAAGCAGCAAAATACGAAACGTTACTTTTTATAGATGCAGATTGCTATCCTGAAAACGAAAATTGGATAAAAAGTGTTTGCAGTAACTACACATCAAACACAGAAATCATTTTAGGATACGGTGCTTACGAAAAAACAAAAGGTTTATTAAATAAAATTATTCGATTCGATACTTTTTTTATTGCAATGCAATATTTAAGTTTTTCAATAGCTGGTATACCATATATGGGCGTTGGACGAAATTTATCGTATAAAAAAAATCTATTTTTTAAAAACAAAGGATTTGCAAACCATGCACGTTTATTATCGGGCGACGATGACCTTTTTGTTAACGAAACAGCTAATAGCAAAAACACAAATATTGTTATTAATAACGATAGTATTACACTATCAATTCCTAAAAAAACGTTTAGCAATTGGGTTGTACAAAAAATTCGTCATCGTACAACTTTTACAAGATATAAATCAAAACATAAGATTTTATTAGCATTAGAGCCTATTAGCAGAATGTTTTTTTATGCTTGTTTTATTGCGTTACTGGCATTAAATTTTTATCCAATATTTATTTTGTCATTTTTTGCATTTAGGTTAATTGTTCAAATGTTAGTAATATATTTTACTTCCCGAAGGTTGCACGAAAAAGATTTATTACTATATTCGCCGATATTTGATTTTATATTTATTTTTATCGGATTCATTATATTTTTCTCGCGAAAACATAGAAATCTTTACGCATGGAGATGAGCCAAAATTTTAGTGAAAAAGCACTGCAGGACTATCAATTAGTGCAAAATGCTATTAAAGGCGACCAAAAATCGTATGCCGAATTATTAGGTCGTTACCGCGATGCTATTTACTTTATGCTTCTTAAAATGGTTAGCAATAAAATTGATGCAGATGACCTTACAATTGAAGCATTTGGTAAAGCCTTCAAGCATCTTAATCAATATTCTCCGAGTTTTGCATTTAGTACATGGCTCTTTAAAATTGCATCAAACAATTGCATTGATTTTTTACGGAAAAAGAAAAGTGGTATTATATCTATTGATACTCCAAACGACCAAATAGACCAAGACCAAACAATTCCATTGCCTGCAAATGTTCTCGACCCCGAAGAAGAACTTATTAAATCGCAAAAGCTTAATATTATGCGAAATATAGTGTGTAAACTAAAACCAAGTTATCGCAAACTTATTGAGCTACGTTATTTTAACGAACTTTCGTACGAAGAAATATCGCAAGAACTTGAACTACCAATTGGTACAATAAAAGCTCGACTTTTTAGAGCTCGCGAATTGCTTTACAATATTATTAAAAACTCGCAAGAAAATATTTAAGCAATTTATTGTTATACTACTAACGGGATAAATTTTAACATTTTATGAATACAAAAAGGTATAGAATTACAAGGGGGCATGCCCCCTTGTCTTTGAGCGGGTTATACCTTATACCTTTACACACTTTACCTGAAACCCAAATGTAATAATTTACCCCGTGCAAAGTATAATAAAATGGAACTTATAAAACGTTTCTTTCCAAAATTTTCAAAAGAACAGATTTATTCTTTTGAAAAGCTAATGCCACTTTATTTAGATTGGAACTCAAAAATAAATGTTATTTCGCGTAAAGACATTGAAAATTTATACGAAAGACATGTGCTTCATTCACTTGCAATTGCAAAAGCTATAAAATTCCCTGATAAATCGGAGATTTTAGATGTTGGCACAGGTGGCGGTTTTCCGGGTATTCCATTAGCTATTGCTTTTCCAGAATGTAACTTTACATTATTAGATGCCATCGGCAAAAAAATTACTGTTGTAAAAGCTGTGAACGAAGCACTTGGTTTAAAAAACGTTACAGCAATTCATGGAAATGTTTTAGAATTAAAACAAAAATTCAATTTTATTATAAGCCGTGGTGTATGTGCTTTTCCCGAATTTGTTAATTTAACAAAGAAAAATATTAAGTACGAATCTGCGTTTCCACACAATGGAATTGTTTATTTAAAAGGTGGCGATTTAAAAGAAGAACTACTGGCATATAAAAATAAGGTAAAAGTTCAGGAAATTTCGAAATGGTTTCCTTTAGAATTTTTTGAAACTAAAAAGATTGTTTATTTGCCGTTATAATAGAACAATAGTCATACAATTGATACCAATTCGTTTTCTAAAGGTGGGTTCTAATCCCGCAAAAAGCGGGACTCAATACAGAGCTTCGTTTTTCCGCCAAGTCGGAACAAGTTTCCGCCAAGTCGGAACAAGTTGTGAGATGCTGAAATTTCTGAGCTTGACGAAGGGCAGCATGATGAACCTGTCCCGCTTTAGGCGGGATTAAAAGTCCCCTACATAAAATATTTTGATAAAAAATTATCAATTTGTATCAAAAAAATTTGCAATTTTGACATATTTTTAAAACACAAAATAATATTAAACAATTTATATTTATGGCAAAATCAATATTAAAAACAGCATCAAAAACAAAACAAAACAAATATGTTTATTTCTTTGGTGGTGGCAAAGCCGAAGGCAAAGCCGATATGAAAAATCTTTTAGGCGGAAAAGGTGCAAATTTAGCCGAAATGGTTAATATTGGATTACCTGTTCCGGCAGGTTTTACAATTACAACAGAAGTTTGTACAGCATATTACGAAAACAATAAAAAGTATCCGAAAGAATTATCATCACAAATTGAAATTGCACTTGCAAATGTTGAAAAGCTGATGGGAATGAAATTTGGCGATAAAACTAATCCATTACTTGTATCTGTTCGCTCAGGTGCAAGAAGTTCGATGCCAGGAATGATGGACACTGTATTAAATGTAGGACTTAATGATATTACCCGCGAAGGTCTTATTAAAAAAACTAAAAATCCACGTTTTGTTTACGATTCACAACGTCGTCTTATTCAAATGTATGCAGACGTTGTTATGGAAAAAGCAGCAGGAATTGAACCATCAGAAGGAAAAGGTGTTCGTCAACAATTAGAACACGAAATGTCTGCAATGATGAAAAAGAAAAAAGTCAATATCGAAACTAAACTTTCTGCCGACGATTTAAAAGAGCTCATTATTATTTATAAGAAAAAAGTTAAAGAAGTATTAGGAAAACCTTTCCCTGAAGATGCTAAAGACCAGTTATGGGGAGCAATTGCAGCAGTATTTCAAAGCTGGAACGGCAAAAGAGCTATTTCGTATCGCAAAATAGAAAGAATTCCAGATTCATGGGGAACTGCTGTTAGTGTTCAATCAATGGTTTTCGGAAACATGGGCGAAACTTCTGCAACAGGTGTAGCTTTTACAAGAAATCCAGCTACCGGCGAAAATCATTTTTATGGCGAATGGTTAGTTAATGCTCAAGGCGAAGATGTTGTTGCCGGAATCCGTACACCAAATCCAATAAACGAAGTCGGCAAAACGGAACATACAAAACATTTGGTATCTTTAGAAAAAGCAATGCCGAAAGTTTATAAAGAATTAAATAACATCCAACAAAAACTCGAAAAGCATTACCGCGATATGCTCGATATTGAATTTACTATTCAGGACAACACTCTTTATATGCTTCAATGCAGGATTGGCAAACGCAATGGACCTGCAGCCGTTAAAATGGCTCTTGACATGTACAAAGAAAAAAGAATTACAAAACAAGAAGTTGTTATAAGAGTTACTCCATCACAATTAGATGAATTACTTCACCCGATTATTGACCCCAAAGCCGAAAAAACCGCAAAAGTAATTGGCAAGGGATTACCTGCAGGACCAGGTGGTGCAACAGGTAAAGTTATATTTAATTCTGTTGACGCTGTAGCTTGGGCAAAAAAAGGCGAAAAAGTAATTTTGGTTAGAGAAGAAACAAATCCCGAAGATATTAATGGAATGAGAGCTGCAGAAGCTATTCTTACCGAAAGAGGTGGAATGACAAGTCATGCTGCACTTGTTGCACGAGGTTGGGGAAAATGTTGTATAGTTGGAGCCGGCAATATTTCTATTGATGTAAAAACCAAAACTCTTATTGCATCAAACGGAACTAAAATTAAAGAAGGCGATTGGATTACGCTTAATGGCTCAACAGGCATTGCATATATAGGGCAATTACCAATGATTAAAGCAGCCGAAGAAAATAAAGACTTTACAGCTTTTATGAAAATTTGCGACGAAGTTCGCACTCTCAAAATAAGAACCAATGCCGAAACTCCCGAAGATGCAACTAAAGCCCGTGCTTTTGGTGCCGAAGGAATAGGTTTATTCAGAACCGAACACATGTTTTATGGAAAAAATTCCGATAAACCATTATTCCTTCTTCGTAAAATGATTGTTTCAAAAACAGAAAAAGAAAGAAGAGCCGCCCTTGATGAACTTTTTCCCTTTGTTAAAGATGATATTAAAGCAACATTAATTGCAATGGATGGTTATCCTGTAACGTTTAGAACGCTCGACCCACCGCTCCATGAGTTTGTGCCAAAAAACCCAAACGAATGTGCAAAACTTGCAAAGAGTTTAAAAATATCCGAAAAAGAATTTAACGACAGAGCAAATGCATTACACGAAAACAATCCGATGATGGGTCATCGTGGAGTTCGCCTGGGTATTACTTATCCCGAAATTACCGAAATGCAGGTCAGAGCGATATTTGAAGCAACAGTAGAATTAATTAAAGCGAAAAAACATCCATTCCCGGAGATAATGATTCCTGTAACTTGTGTTTATACTGAATTAAAACATCAATACGAACTTATTAAAAAAGTTTACGACGAAGTTTGCAAAAAATTCAAAATAAAAGAAATTCCACATTTAATAGGTACAATGATTGAAATTCCAAGAGCTGCATTAACTGCTGATAAAATTGCCGAATATGCACAATTTTTCTCATTCGGAACAAATGATTTAACGCAAATGACTTATGGTTTTTCGCGTGATGATATTGGTGGATTTTTACCCGAATACATCGAAAAGAAAATTTTACCAATTGACCCTTTCCAGCAAATTGACCGCGATAGTGTTGGCGAATTAATGAGAATAGCATGCGAAAAAGGTCGCTCTACCCGCAAAGATATTAAACTCGGGATTTGCGGTGAACACGGTGGCGAACCAAATTCTATAGAATTTTGCCATA
The DNA here is from genome assembly GCA_036171495.1 of Bacteroidales bacterium. Lineage (GTDB taxonomy): Bacteria > Bacteroidota > Bacteroidia > Bacteroidales > GWA2-32-17 > GWA2-32-17. Next base: position 250 of record JAVHRE010000050.1, on the reverse strand, counting down.
ATCTCGGATTAAGTTACGTTAGCTGCTCACCTTTTAGAGTACCAATTGCACGACTTGCAGCAGCACAGGCAGCAGTTAAATTTCCTAAAAAGAAATAATTTAAAAAAGACCTAACAGGTTTTAAAAACCTGTTAGGTCTAACAATAAAAAAAACCATCAAGAACACTTGATGGTTTTTTTATTAATAATATTTATATTATTTAATTCCCAACTTTGTTTTTACTAATGACATAATATCATCAGCATCTTT
>JAVHRE010000049.1:0-1288 GCA_036171495.1 Bacteroidales bacterium | reverse complement strand
TCACAATAACAATAATTTCAAAAAAGGGTTTTTAAGGTTCGACTAATTAAAATAAAAATGAAAAAAAATAAAAATGACCAACACAGTCAGCAATTTGATAGCATGTCAAACCAACCATTTGCTGGAAACAGAAGAGAAAATCCACAAAAAACCCCCGGAAATCCGTTTCCAAACCAACCAACAACACCTGTAAAACCTGATGAAAATTCTGATCCAACAAGAATAAGGCCTGGAGGTAACGAACCCGAAAAAAACGATCCGACAAGAATCGAAGAACCATCAAAAAATAAATAGAATAATTTTTAAAACAAATAATTATGGCTAAATATTCAAAAAAAGCTCAGGAAAAAATTGAAAAGGTTATGCATGAATTCAAGCATGGAGAGTTAAAATCAGGCAAAGGCGGTAAAGGCGGAATTGTAAAAAGCCGCAAGCAGGCAATAGCAATAGGTATAAGTGAAGCGCAAGAAGCAGGATTAAAAGTTCCGAAGAAAAAAGTCTTAATCAAGAAGAAATAGAACTAACATTTAATAAAAACTTAGAATATGTGAATTATATAATTCTATTCATAAATTGTATAACAATTCAGAAATTATTTAACTCAACTTTGTTAAGTTAAATTAATTAAAATTAAACAAGATGAAAGCGTTAAAATTAATCCTTTTAGGAACTGTATTATTTTTAGCAAGTAATGTGCAATCACAAGTTTCGGTAAATGTAAACATTGGCTCACCACCACCATGGGGACCTGTAGGTTATACCGAAGTACGTTATTATTATTTGCCCGATGTGGAAGCATATTATGATGTGCAAACTTCAATGTTTATTTATTTTGGTGAAGGAGCATGGATTCATAGGGCTTATCTTCCTGCACGATACAGAGATTATGATTTATATGGCGGATATAAAGTAGTGATACCAAATTATCATGGCAATTCACCATACACTCATTTTAATGAGCATAAAATGAAATATGCAAAAGGATACCGTGGTCCATCGCAAAAAACCATTGGTCAGAGACCGGGAAAAGGAAATTATAATTCAAAAGAAAATGGTAAAAATTATTCGAATAATAAAGTTAGCCAGGGAAATAACAAAGGCGTAAGTCGTGGCAATAACAATATTTCTAAAGCCAATCAAAGCAAAGGCAGTGGAAATAACAAAGGTGCAGGTAATAATAATCATGATAATGGCGGTGGAAAAGGTAAAAAGAAATAAGTATTAATTATTTGCATTTTACAGGCATTTTAGAGATTACGTTGCGATTTTACAAATGAACAACAAGAAA
>JAVHRE010000048.1:0-1290 GCA_036171495.1 Bacteroidales bacterium | reverse complement strand
GATGCGAGCAAGTGCAAGTGGGAATATAAACTCACTCGCAGGATGCGAGCGAGTGCAGGGGCAGGAGTGCTAGTGAAGACCTATTTTTTTTTAAATGTTAATTCTACAGTGGCAGATTTGCCTAATATAGATGAAATCAAATCAATAAATGAAAAAAACGGCATAGAAAAAATAAAAAATATTTTTTGAAAGAACAAGTTAAATTTAGAATATTCTTTGATATAATTTTTATTTCCTTTTAGAGATTCAAAAAGAACTTCGCGTTTTTTAGTTGTTAAGTTTAATGTGCTTTGAACAGCACCAAACGGATTTTGTTCCAACGAAAAATAATGTTTTTTAATTATTTGAAATCCATGTTCTTGCATTATGTTAATGAAATCTTTCGGAGCAAAGAAAAACAAATGACGAGGCGGGTCTAAATGCAGCCACTTACCTTTAAAAAATTTTGATTGACAACTTGCAATATTTGGAAACGAAAAAACTGCTATTCCTCCTGTTTTAATAACTTTTGTAATAGTTTCTAACACTTGCTTTGGCTCTGTAAGATGCTCAAACACATGAAATAAAGTAATTGCATCGAAATAATTTTCAGAAAAATCGTTTTGCTCTAAACTCCCAACTTTTAATTTTATTTCAGGAATCCGCATTGCTCTTTTAGCACTATTTCCTTCCATTTCGGTTCCATAAAGTTCATATTTACCATAATTTAGTAAATATTTTAAAAATCTTCCGTTACCACAACCAACATCAAGAACTTTTGCACCATCTTTTAAATATTTGCTAACCCTATGTGAACGTCCACTCCTAAAAAAATCAAGCGTTTTTTCAACTAAAGGCGAGCTGAATTTTTCTTCTTTTTCGCCGTAATAAGATGAAGCATAAGCTTGTGCAAGTCTCTCGTTTGACGGTCGTGGAGCAATAAAATAAGCTTTACAATCAGTACATTTATTAATAGTGTAATTATTTTCAAATACATCAAATGTTTTATAAAGTATTTTGCTATTTGTTGATTTACAAAACCCGCAAATACTTTGATTAAAATTATTTTCGGACATTTTATTCTTTGTTAAAAATAGAATATTTTGCTATTCCCATTTTTTGAAACCTGTATTTGAATGATGTTGCAAGTACACCCAAGCCATATTTAGCACTTCGTTTAAAATTAATTGATGATGCCTCTGTAAAATATTTGGTAGGACATGTAATTTCGGCAATTTCGTAACCGGCATAAAATATTTGTGCCAACATTTGATTATCGAAAACAAAATCGTCGGAGTTTGCATTATAATT
>JAVHRE010000047.1:0-6511 GCA_036171495.1 Bacteroidales bacterium | reverse complement strand
ATTTGCGACAAAGGACGTTTAAAAGATGAAATAACTATACAACCAGATACATTAATATTTAAAAAAGATAACTTACACATTCCAATAAAGATAATAAAAAGTTGCCCTGATGCTACTTTATATGAATATTTTATAGATAAAAAACATTAGCGAACCAAAAACTAATTTTCTTTTTTTTAATATAAAGATGGCAGGAAAATTTATTTAAAAATCCCGATTTTATTTATTTGCGAAATAGTAAGTGCAAAAATTACTATTAAAATTCCTATTATCTTAAGCAATGGAAGCTCTTCGCCCATAATAAAATAAGCAAATATTGCAGTAATAGCCGGAATTAAATTTGTAAAAACAGAAGAACGATTTACTCCTAATTCTTTAACTGCATAAGTAAAAAACACATACGAAAGTGATGAAGGAAAAATTCCAAGACATAATATTATAAAAATAATTTTGGGGCTAAACAACGAAACATCAAACACTTGTACATCAACAATTAAAAACAAAGGTAAAAAAGCAACAATCCCAAAAATATTTTGCCATGTAATTATTGTTACAGGGGAATACGTTTTAGCTATGTGTCTTAAAACCATTGTATAACCCACTGCCGAAAATACAGCAATAAATAAAAGAAAAATACCTAAAACAGAAACATTAAAACTTAGGTTACGTTCAAAAATAATTAACAACACACCGAATATTGATATAACAATACCTAATAAATTAAATAGTGAAACTTTTTCCCGAAAAATTAACCACGCTGCCCATGGAACAAACAATGGTATTGTTGAAATTATTACAGCTCCTAAAGTTGATGTAACTAATTTCAAACCATAAGTCTCGCATAAAAAATAACATAAGGGTTCAAAGAAGGCAATAAGCACAAACCATTTTAAGTCTTTCTTTTTAATGCTTTGTAATATTCCAAACGATTTTGTTAATATTAACATAAAAACGCTTGAAACAATTAATCTGATTAAAACTAATGTTATTGGCTGTATGTTCCCGTCTAACGAAATTTTTGTCCCAACAAACGAGAATCCCCAGAATATCATTGCCAGCACCAAACAAAAATAAATTAAAAATTTATTTGTCTTCATTGTGGCGAAGATAAATAAATAAAGAGAACATCCAAAATTCAAATCCCAAGCCTGTGGTGAGCATGGGCGAACCATCTCAAATTCCAAGCCCAAAGCTCAAAGAACCAAGCCCCAAGTTTTTCCCTTGGAATTTGAAATTTGAAATTTGGGATTTGGATTTTATTTGTTGTTACTAACAAGTACATCTGCCTGAATTTCTTGTAGCAAGCTAAATTTATTGTTTTCCCTACTACCCGATAACAATGTGAATAATACTCTGTAAGAATAATTTTTGGAATTAAGATTTATTGTCATTTCATTCTTGTCTATCTTATAATAACCATAGTTTCCATCTTTTTTATTTTTGTATAATTTATTCATTAATTCAAAAACATTATAATTTATTATAGTATCCCTTTGTGAAATTGTAAATTCACCTTTTTGAGGAACAATTGTAAATATAATTTTTGAAGAATCGTTTAATTTATATGTAGTTATAATTGTTGTGTCAGAATTTTTATTTGAATTAGAATAAAAGTACGAACGGTATTTTATTAAATAATCGTAACCCGAAACCTGCAATGGAATATCGGAATCTGAATATTGACAAGAAAATGATAATTGCTTTTCATTTGAATATGGCATATAAGTATTATATTCTATTCCCATTATTTCGGTTAGCTTTTTTATGCCATCGTAACTTGTGAAATACTTAACAGAATCAGTTTTAAAAATAGTATCAAGATTTTGTTTAAATAGCGATTGCAAAGATTGATGTCCGTGCATATCGGTTAAATAAGTGAGCATCGAACAAATTTCAACATCGTCTTTGGTATCAATAGTTTGAGGTGCTTTTAAAACTTTTCCATCTTTAAGTATTTTATTTTTGAGCAAAAAACTTTCGAGTCGTTGTTTTTGATTCCATTTTGAAATTTTAAAAACATTCCATGGACCACTAACCGACAAAAAAGCAATTATTACAATAGAAACAGGCACCATTCTTATTTTTTTGTATTTTGTGATAATAAGATAAATAGAAATAAATAAAAGCCAGATTCCTGTTAATACAATAAACAGACGATTTTCGGTAAATCCATATTCACTAATTCGTTTACTAATTGCAATAAAAAACATTATTAATAAAGGAAAAACGGAATAAAAGAAAATTTTTGTGAAAAACCGGACACCCTTATTTTGCTCAATGTTATAAATAGGATACAAAAGTAAAAATGAAAAAATCCCCAATAATGAATATCCCGAAACTAAATATACAACCCATCCTACGGGCCAATTGCGGGTTATAATAACTTTTGCAAAATAAGTATAAAGTATTATTGCATAAATTGTTACAATTGGTATTAAAATGTATTGTGTAAATACTTTTATTCCTTTTGGGTAAACAGTAATATTATCGAGTTTATCGAAATACTTTGGAATACCTGCAAGAAAAAACCAAACACTAAAAACGCCCACTATAAAAATCCATAAACGCATATACCATTCTGCTTTAATTTCTACAACAAATAGTTTGTCTATTGCAAGCATAGCAAGCGATATTCCTGTATAAAGTACGCCTGCATACAAAAAAGTAATTAATAGCCTGACAAACATTGTTTTATTAAATTGCCAGAATGCATTATGTTTTTCGAAACCAATAAATGGCGAAAATGATACAAGAGCATTAAAACCAAGAAAATAAATAATAAAACGTACCCAATGTTTTTCAAGAATAATATCAGGCAACGATATAAAATAAAAAAATAAAAAAATAAAACCTGAAGCTCTTATTAAAAATTTAAAAAATGCCGTTACTTCTAATTTTTCAGAGAAAATTGTAATAGCTAAAAACATTGGCAAACCAATGGCACAAGTCATTATTAAATGATAAAGGATTGAATAATCAGTGTAATCTCTGTAATCAAAATCAACAACATAAATTGCTGTTAATGTGCCAATTATTGCAACAAGCAAAGCAAACGGAAATCTTATTAAAGTATTTTTACTTTTTCGGGTTAAATATTTTAAACTTGGAATTTTCATATAAAAGATTTTTGGAAATTATAAACAAATTTAAACAACAATAAGTTATTAGCAAATAAAATTAAATTAATATTTAAAAAATTTGCCACTGATTACACAAATTGAAATAAAAGGAAGTGAAAAGTTAAAAGTTAAACATTAATCATTAAACATTAATCATTAAACATTAAACATTAATAAGAAACACCTTGTTGTCATGTTGAGTGATTAGCGAAACATCTTTTCTTCAAACAACGAATATAGAACGTGGAACAATGAACATAGAACTTTTTTGAACATTAAACATTAATTAAAACCTCATCAACAAATCGCCAACAAATATTCCAAAATAATTTCCCAGCACATAACCTAAACAACCTACAAGCATTGCCGGAACTATCAAAGAAGTCCATCCTTTGGCAATTGCCATAGCAGCAGCAGTTGTGGGTCCACCAATATTTGCATTTGATGCCATTACAACTTCCTCAATTTTAAATCGGAATAATCTACCAAATAATAATGTAACCAGTAAATTGATAATCACTATAATTGCACAAAAAACTAAAAGTAAAGGTGATTTCTCAACAATTAGCGAAACCGAAGCAGGAATACCAATAACAACAAAAAATATTTGAATAATAAAACCACCTATTTCCTGCGAACCTCCTAAATTTTCAAAGAATTTAGAAAAATATGTTGCCAACAATATAGTTATTGTAGTAAGTACCATATATTTATTACCTAAAAGTTCCCTTAAAAAAGATAAGCTAATATTCGAAGCCGGAATTACTGAATTAAAATAATCGGCTATCAATTGTGATACAAAAACTATTGCAAGCGACGTAGCAATACATAAAGCAATATCTTTTAACGATATTTCTTTCGCTTTCCAGAAATTAGCCGAAAAATTATTTTCAACATTGTTATTTTCTACTGTTTTTTGCTTAAGAAATTTTAAAATAAATGCCATTGAAGGTAGAGCAATTAGCAAAAGAAAATAAATTGCCATGATAAGATTATCGGAAACTACAGCTGCCGAAACTAATTCACCTGGCGTGTTAAACGATTGCGACATAGCTACAAAATTCACACTACCACCTATATACGAACCAGCCATCATTGCAGAAACTTTGTAAAGTAATGGAATAAAGTTTTTTAGTATAAAAAAAGCAACAAATACACCTATTAAAGTGCCAAGCGATGAAAGTAAAAACAATATAACTAACCTCCCGCTTTCTTTCCATATTTTTTTAATGTTTGCTTTATAAAGAAGCAAAGGAATTGCAACAGGGACTAAAAACGACCATACATCATCATAAACTTTTGATTCGGTTGGAATTATTTTAAAATTAGAAAACAAAGCTGCAATTACCATTGCTAACACACATCCTGAAATTTTTGATGCCCATTTATATTTTTGCTCTAAAAAAATACTAATTGCAGCAATACTTGTTATTATTGTCCACAACGCAAGGGTATTATCAGAGTTAATTAATGATTTCATAATATTTATAAATCTTATTAATGTTTTTTGCAAAAGTATTTTTTTATTTAAAATATACAGTTTTATATTTACTTTTATTTCATAAAAAAAATTAACTTGCATAAAAATTATTATATTAATTACTTAACTTTTAAAAATATGAAAACTACACTATTAGTATTTATTTCAGTTTTTATTCTCAATTATTCGGGTGTTTCGCAAAACAAACTTCCGATGAAAAAAATTTCACTTTTCAAAAATTCCACCTGTCTTGTTAGTAAAGAAGGACAATTAAAAGCTAAAGATGGCAAGTTTATTTTGCCTGTGCCTTCAACTGCTTTATACGGAACATATTGGCTCGGTTCAGCAAAAGAGAATATGCTTAAAAGTGTTATTTTTAAGAGTGACACCATTAAAAATGAATCTAAAGCAAAATATATTGACCAATTAATTAGGGCTAATATTGGCAAAGAAGCTACCCTTATAGTGCAAAACAGCGAAAAAAACGAAAAAAACATTTCGGGAAAAATATTATCTTTTATCCCCGAATCGGGATTAATAAAAATTAAAGACGACAACGGAAAAATAACTTTTATTTCTTATTTAAAAGTTGATTATGTTACATTTTCGCAAGACAATGTTTCATATACAAATGATAGCATTGCAAGAACTGCAACATTATATTTTGAAAAAAACAGTGAAAATGTTTCGCTTCAGGAATATTATTTAGAACAAGGAATGAGTTGGATACCATCGTATTTTATAAAATTGATAAACGAAAAAGAAGTCCGTTTAGAAATGAAAGCAACAATAGAAAATTTTGCAGAAGACATAAATGATGTTGAAACAGAAGTAGTTGTTGGTTCACCTCAATTATATTATGGCATAATGTTAGACCCGATTTCTTATGATTATACAACTCAACCTGTTTCTTCAACCATATTATCAAACAATAGAAACGATAATAATATGTTAAGCAACGCCATGCAACAGGTACAAACTGCCGGAAATTATGCTGAAGCAAATCCAGCTCCAGGTTATTTCGAGAACAATTATGCGACTGAAGGTGAAAAAAATAACGATTTATATTATTATAATTTGGGAAAAATTAGTCTTCCTAAAAATTCTAAAGGAATTTTTCCGGTTTTCTCTTCTGTAATTGGTTATAAAGATATTTACAAAGCCGATATCAACGATAAAGTTAATTTTGCATCAACAATGTATTGCAGTAATAACGAGGATTACTGCGATGTTTATCATTCAATTGAGCTAAAGAACGCAACAAATTTTCCATTTACAACTGCACCAATAATGGTTTTAACCGAAAAAGGACAGTTTATGGCTCAAGACCAACTTAAATACACACCAACAGGTGCTGTTTCGGTTATTAAACTTTCAAAAGCAATTGATATTGTTATGAAAAATAACGAAGAAGAAGTTTCGCGTGTCGAGAATTTTAAAAAAATCGGAAAAACAACTTACAATAAAATAATTTTAAAAGGAACAATAACAATTGAGAATTTGCAACCTAAACAAGTAATTATTGATATTGTTAAACATGTTAATGGTAATGTTACAAATGATGGAAATAGCAAAGTAAAAAAACAAAAAACTTATAATTCAGTAAACCCATATTCCGATTTAAACTGGCAGGTTACTTTAAGTAATGGCGATAAAAAAACTCTTAATTACGAATACGAAGTATTATTTGCACCATATCCTTATTAAGGATTTAGGATTTAAGATTTAGGATTTTTGTCATGTTGAGTGATTAGCGAAACATCTTTTCTTAAAAGACACTATTAATGAAATACAAATGGAAACAAATAGAAATAGTTAGAAATAAATTGTAAAAAAATGAGATTAAAAAACATTATGCTTAGGACTTACGCAAAAAAAACAATATGACACGAATTACACTAATAAAAAATAA
>JAVHRE010000046.1:0-1292 GCA_036171495.1 Bacteroidales bacterium | reverse complement strand
GCCCAAATATTTAAATCCTTAGCTTGACGCGTATGCGCTTTAGGCGGGATTAGAAGTATCCTTAAACTTTCGAATAGTTGTGAAAAAAATTAATAATAATATCACATATTTTTTAATTTTGTAAAAAACATTTTTATGTTCACATTTCTTTTATCAATTGTTGCACTAATATTAGGGTATTTCTTTTATGGTAAATTAGTTGAAAAGATATTTGGCATTGATGTAAACCGTAAAACACCTGCCGAAACAATGACCGATGGTGTTGATTTTGTTCCATTAGGTTGGGGAAAAATATTTTTAATACAATTTTTAAACATAGCCGGATTGGGTCCTATTTTTGGAGCTATTGCAGGAGCTATGTGGGGACCAGTAGCGTTTTTGTGGATTGTTTTTGGATGTATTTTTGGTGGTGCCGTGCACGATTTTTTTTCGGGAATGATTTCGTTACGAATGGGCGGACAAAGTGTTTCTGAAGTTGTTGGAAAGTATATGGGCGTTGGTGTTAAGCAATTTATGCGTGCTTTTACAATATTAATGATGGTTTTGGTTGGAGCAGTTTTTATTATGGGACCGGCTAAAATTATTGCCGGACTTACACCCGATTATCTTGATGTAACTTTTTGGGCAGTAGTTATTTTTATTTATTATATTTTAGCTACACTTTTGCCAATAGATAAATTAATAGGCAGAATTTATCCTTTTTTTGGTTTTGCTATACTATTTATGGCATTAGGTATTACTATCCCAATGCTTTACAACGGTTTGCCTATTCCCGAACTTGTACCTTCTAACATTATAAATATGAATGCCAATCCTGATGCTTTTCCTGTTTTCCCAATGTTATTTGTTACAATTGCCTGTGGTGCTATTTCAGGATTTCATTCGACACAATCGCCGCTTATGGCACGTTGTTTAAAAAACGAAAAATATGGACGACGTGTTTTTTATGGTGCAATGGTTGCCGAAGGAATTGTTGCATTAATTTGGGCTGCTGTTGCAATGAGTTTTTTTGGAGGCGTAAAAGAATTGAATGTTGTTATGGCAGTACAAAAAGGCAATGCTGCATGGATTGTAAACGAAATTTGCGACTCACTTCTTGGTAAGTTCGGAGCCGTTCTTGCAATTTTAGGAGTTGTTGCCGCACCAATAACTTCGGGCGACACAGCTTTTAGAAGTGCCCGGCTTATTCTTGCCGATTTTTTAAAAATTCCGCAGAAAAAAATAAAAAACAGGTTAATGCTTACAGTTCCTTTGTTTATTGTTGGATTTATTCTTACACAAGTTGATTTTAG
>JAVHRE010000045.1:0-6533 GCA_036171495.1 Bacteroidales bacterium | reverse complement strand
AGTTGGCAAAAATTAATGAAATGAAATCTTCTCAACTCACATTAACAATACCTGTACTCCTCCAAAAAGAGATGTGGCTTTTATGATTTGTTTATATGAATTTGGCTGGTCAGACATTAAATTAATTTGAAAATATGCAAATTTGAGAATTTGAAAATTAAGTTATTAGGTTACTGGTTATATAGTTATTAGGTTATTAAGTTTTTCTATTTGAATTTTGCTATTTGATTTATTATTTTAGGCATTTTAGGCAATTTAAGTACTTTATGCACTATCTTTTATTTTCTATTGGAGTTCTTTCATTATCAATTCGGGGTTGATATCAATTATTGAAAAGGCGAACCATTTTTTACCTAAGTCTTTGAGCGAAGCGCCGATTGGAAAAATAAGTTATTGAGAAATTAAGTTATTGGTTATTTAGTTACTGGTTATTTAGTTATTAAGTTATTGAGTTTTTCTATTTGTACTTTGTACATTGTACTTTGTACTTTTTTCTATTTGGCTTCTTTAATAAAGGACGAAACTTTATCGTAAGCATCAAAAATTTGCCCCTCGAAGAAAATGCCTTCTTTTGGAGGTAAAGCGGTTTTAATAAGCAATTCGAATTTTTGGTCGTGTTCAAAAAGTGTTTTATCATGTTGGTGTAATTTCTTTTCAATATGCTCAAATTGTTGATGAATAGCGTACCCTTTAAGCAAATAACTTTTCAATACTTTATTCGCCCAAATACGGAATTGGGTTGCATTTTTTGAATTAACCCTATATCCTACAGATAAAATAGCATCAAGATTATAGTATTGGGTTTGATATTTTTGAACTCCACTTTTACCCATGTGTTCCAAAATGGAACATGTGCTATTTTCAATTAATTCCCCGGATTTATATATATTAATCAGATGCTTGGTAATTGCCGGTCTTTTGGTGCCAAACAATTCAGCTATTTGCACTTGTGTAAGCCAAACAGTTTCTTGTTCAAATCTTACCTCTAATGCGGTATGATTATCTGGTGTTTGATACAAAATCAGTTCACTTTGGTTGTTGTCAGAATTTTCTTTCATGTTTGAAAAATAAGTTATAAGCTATTAATGATAAATGGTTAATGATTAATGATAAATTTTGGTGTTTAGGTATTTAGGCTTTAGGCTATTAGGAAATTAAGTAATTAAGTTTTGAACTTTTAATTTTGCTATTTGATTTTTTCTATTATCTATTTGCTATTTTCTAATTTTTCTTCTGACTCCTGAATTCTGTATTCTGAATTCTGTTTTTAAAACCCATTTAACACTTCAATCACAAAGTCACACTCCTCTGTTTTCATAATCGGGCTGATGGGCAAACTCAGCACTTCGTTATGTATTTTTTCGGTAATGGGAAAAGATAAATTGTTCCATTCTTTGTATGCTTTTTGTTTGTGCGGTGGAATGGGATAATGGATGAGCGTTTGAATTTCGTGTTCTGTTAAATATTGTTGGAGTTTATCACGTTGCGAGTGGCGGATGACGAAAAGATGCCAAACATTAGACATCGAATTAGGAATTAGGAATTGAGAATTAGGAATTGGAAGTGTGATTTGAGGATTTTGAATATTTTCACAATAATATTGAGCGATTTCGCGACGGCGTTGGTTTTCGGCATCAATGTATTTAAGTTTGATGGTCAGGAATGCAGCTTGTAATTCGTCCATGCGACTGTTTAAACCCTTATAATCGTTGACATATTTTTTGGAGGAGCCGTAATTGGCTAATGCTCTGACTACGGCAGCTAATTCATCATCGTTAGTAGCGACATCGCCGCTATCGCCCAGCGCGCCAAGGTTTTTTCCAGGGTAAAAGGAAAAGCCGGCAGCGTTGCCTAATGAGCCGGTGCGGTGATAATTTGAAAATGTAGAAATTTGAGAATCCCGATAGCTATCGGGAGAAAATGATTGTGGTGATGCTTCGGAATGAGGAGATGCTGAATCAAGTTCAGCATGACGCAAGGGGTCAGAATGACGAGGTGCTTCGACAGGCTCAGCATGACAAGGGGGAATGTAATATGCACCAATGGCTTGTGCATTATCTTCGATTATTTTAAGGTTGTGTTTTTTGGCTACGACTTCGAGTTCTTCGCTCCAGCATGTTTGCCCGTACAGATGAACCACCATAATGGCTTTGGTTCGTGTTGTAATATGTTGTTCGATAAGGGAAATGTCAAGGTTGTAAGTTTGTAAATCCGGTTCAACAAGTACGGGTTTCAACCGGTTATCGGATATGGCTAAAATAGAAGCAATGTAAGTGTTTGCAGGAACAATCACTTCGTCGCCTTCGTGCAGAATGCCCATTTCGATATAAGCACGAAGTATAAGTCTTAATGCATCAAGTCCGTTGGCACAGGCAACCACATGTTTAACTCCGATAAAACCGGAAAGTTTTTGCTCAAATATTTTTACCCGTTCACCAAGCAAATACCAACCGGAATCAATTACTTCGGCGGCGACTTGCTTTAGCTCATTGACATATTGGGCATTGATTTGTTGAAGATTAAGAAAGTTTATCATATTTGCTAATACAATTCACGTTTTGATTTTAAATGAAATTTATTAAACGTATCAATTATAGCTATTAATTTTGGATTCTCAGGATTAATATTATCAAGAACATATGCTTGAATTTCTTCTTTTAATTCTTCAAAACCATATTTTTTAATAGCATAATCGTTTATACTAATCGGCTTATTAGGAATGTATTTGCTAAATGGTTTAACATTTTTCATAGCGGCAGCACCTGTTGCTACAATTGAATATTGTCCGATTACACAGTATTGATTTATGGATGCACCCATACCAAGGTTTGCACCTTCTAAAATCCTTGTTATACCAGCTAAAACACACATTGGAGTTATTACAACCTTATCATAAATATGTGCATCATGTGGTATATGTACACTTTGCATTAAAAAAACATCATTCCCCAGTATAGTTATATCTTCATAACAGGGCTTTTGTATAGCAGTAAATTCCCGTATAATATTTCTACTGCCAATTTTTATAAAGCAATTAGAACTATCATATCTTGGATTTCTTGTATCTTGTCCGGGTGATCCTATCACTACATGAGGTCCAATAATATTATCATCCCCTATTTCAGTTGGTCCTAAAATGATAGTATAAGGCAATATTTTATTCCCATTGCCAAGTTTTACATTTTCGCCAATAATAGCTGTTGGATGTATTTCATTCATATTTATACTAATTTAATAATGGCCTTTCCGTCTAGTACTATCTCATTATTATTTTTATAGCAAATCGTTTCAAGATAAATTATAGATTTTTCCGGTTTAATTTCAGTAATTTTTACAACAGCAGTTACAACTTCATCTAAGAAAACAGGTTTTTTAAAATTCATTTCTTGATGGATATATATACTTCCCGGTCCTGGCATTTTAGTTCCAATAATTGCACTGATTAAAGAACCATATAAATAACCGTGTACAATTCTCTTTTTAAAAATGGTGTTTTCTACATATTTTTCATCAAGGTGTACCGGGTTAAAATCCAAATCAATTCAGAAAACAATTCAACATCTTTTGCTGTAAATGCTTTTGATAATGAGGCTTCTTGACCGACATATAATTTTTTCATATTTTAAAATTATTAAATTGTTTATACTCTCTTATATAATCTTTTTCATCATATACTTCTGATGCCAGTACCATACAAATAGAACCGGAAGAAAAATTTGTCATATTTTCTATTTAGTTTTTTGTTGAATAATAGGATAATAGCCACCTGTTTTTTTGCTACCGCGGCGTTCAATTAACTTATTATCAATTAATAATTTCACATATTTATTTAAAGTATAAATAGGAATACCTGTTTTTTCTGCAATAATTATTAATTGAATTCCTGGATTCTCGTCAATAATTCGTAGTACGTTTTTTTGCTTTTCATTTAATCTGCCATTTAATCTGCCATTTAATCTGCCATTTAATCTGCCATTTAATTCCTCATTTTGAAATTTACTTATACTTGTCAATTCAAAAATAATTTTTACAACTCCATGTTCTTCATAGAAATTTGGTTCCGGAAGATGAGCTTTTTTACATTCGTTAATAATGTTGAGTGTTCCTTTACCCCAACTTTCAATATAACCAGCTTTGTAAAAAATATCTGCCAATAATTTATTACGGGGTTTAGAGAGATGCTCACGTTTTAAATCATCAATGGTGATTTCAGGAGGTAATTTGCCTTCGTTTGCAATGCTTAATCTATCGTCGTAAATTTTTATGAGTATAGCAGAAGTGGTATTATAATCACGATGAATAATTGCATTTAAAATAGCTTCGCGCAACGCTTCATAAGGATATTGCAATTTTTCGCGTCTGTGAATTCCTTCATAAGTAATAGGGCTTAAAAGATATTTTGTTTTTAAAATAGCCATTGCATTTTCGACTTGTTGAAACAAATTACCTTCAACAATATCGGACGAAACAATGTCTGCATCATTCAAAAAACGACCTATTTTTACAACTGCCTGCGGAAAATATCTTTGTGGTTTTTTATCAAAAAGCAATATCGTTGCTTTAGTTAAAATGCCGGAAGGTGAGGTTAAATTTAATTTACTCAGCAAAAGACTAACATTTTCTTCTTTTTTTGCAAATGGCACTCTATCAAACGATAGTGTTTTAAATTGCTCTATGGTTTCGGTATCGGGTAAAAAGTTCCAATTTGTTTCTATTTCGAGCATATCCCAGGTTATTCCGCTTTTTTTAAGTAAAAAATCACTTAATGCTCTGCCTTGTAATTCAACAACAATAGTTCCGCTACGCATATAATATCTGCCATGATAAGAGATAGAGACAGATGATGGTACGATTATAATTTTTACGACGTTTTTTTGGTTTATTTTTTCAATTTCTACCAAGGGAATAATTCCTGTTTTATTATTAATGATATTGGGTAGTGTTTCTAACAATTTACTTGCATTATCCACCCCAATGGCATTGCCTTTGTCGTCTATTCCAATGTATAAAATCCCCCCTTGAGCATTGGCAAATGCGCATACATTCTTAATAAATTCTTCTTTCCAAATACTTTTGAATTCTATATTTTGTGTTTCGTTCATTTTTTAAAAACAGTAAAATCATTATATTCTCTTATATAATCTTTTTCATTATATACTTCTGATGCCAGCACCAGGCAAATAGAGCCGGAAGAAAAATTTACCAGTTCACGCCAAATGCCGGAAACAATATGCAGGCAATGATAAGGGCGATTAAGCGTAACGGTACGTTTTACTTTGCCATCATCTAATACCACATCGAAACTGCCGCTTGCTGCCACCACTAACTGGTATAAATTTTTATGCGCATGACCACCGCGAGCTTCGCCACCGGGTATATCGTATAAGTAATACACACGGTTCACGTCAAACGGGAGTGTTTTATTGTTTTCAACCACCGTAATATTTCCTTTGTCCCGATGATTAATTTCAAGCTCAATGTGTGTGCAATCAAAAACAGAAGTTGATTTCGAATTAATATTCAAAAGAGTTTTGGACACCAACGGAACACTTGATTTAATATTGTTGAAATTTTTATCAAAGGATAAAAATTCATCGTAATCCCGTATATAATCATCTTTATCATAAGGTGTCGAAGCAAGCACCAAAGCCAATGCATTGGTAGAGAAGTTTTCCATGTGCCGCCATGTTCCTGCCGGAACAAAAAGTCCGTAATAAGAGCGATTTAACGAGAAGGTTTGTTTTTCCTTGCCATTATCTATTACCACATCAAAACTACCCGAAAGAGCGATTATAAATTCTTCCGTAGTTTTATAAGCATGTCCGCCACGGGTTTCGCCTCCCGGCACATCGTAAATCCAAAATGCACGTTCTATTTTAAAGGGAATGTGTTTTTGTGTTTCTACAAATGTAAGGTTTCCCCGCTGGTCAAGAATTTAAGGAAGTTGTATAATTCCCGGAGTTTTCATTCGTTGTTGTTTTTTTAATTAAGACAGTGTTTTAAAAGAAAAGGTTTCTTTTTTAGTAAATAGTTTTTAATTATTTGTTGAGTATTATCTTTTGAAGCATCATCACGAATAATTAATTCAATATTTGTATAAGTTTGAGAAAAAACACCCTCTAAACATTGTTCAATATATTTCTCATGATTATATGAAATAATAATTACCGAAACCAAAGGTTGTTCATTCAATTCCATATTTACTTTTTTATAAACCTGTTTTTAATTCCAGAAAAAACAGTTTTTATTTCTATCCTTTTATCCAGTTCCTTAAACGAAAACCATGCAGAAATAGAAATTAAAAAGCTACCAATTATATAGGGATATGGTTTGCTCATCCATTTTATTAAAATAAAACACAAAACGGTCAAAAATACTTGAAATAATTCAGCATGATGTTTAAGTATTTCAAAAGCTCCCATAATTTATTCAGCTATATTAGGACTTACGCAGAAGTTTATTTTTGACACTTTGTTATGGTTATTAAGTTATTTGTTATTAAGTTATTTGTTATTAAGTTATTTGTTATTAAG
>JAVHRE010000044.1:0-1296 GCA_036171495.1 Bacteroidales bacterium | reverse complement strand
ATTAATTTTAATCTGTGAATCTGTGGCATATATTTGTTCTTTAACATTTTAAACCGGCTGTGTAGTTACAAATAATTTTCTATTACAATCCGCTTTGTTAATTATCTTTGTGGCATGCAGTCATTAAAAGATTTATTTTTAAAACATATTGCACAAACTTCACCGGAACCGATACTTCTCGAAATAGAAAGTGCTGAAGGCATTTATTTATACGCTCATAATGGAAAGTCATATATTGATTTAATCTCAGGCATTTCTGTTAGCAGTGTTGGTCATTCCAATCCACATGTCATAAAAGCAGTTAATGAGCAGGTTAGTAAATATATGCACTTAATGGTGTTTGGCGAATATGTTCAAGAACCACAAGTAAAACTTGCCGAAAAAATAGCAGAAATAACAAATCAACAATTCGATTCAGTATTTTTTGTAAACTCTGGTAGTGAAGCTGTTGAAGGGGCTTTAAAACTTGCAAAACGATTTACGGGACGAAAAGAAATTATAGCCTGCAAAAATGCTTATCATGGCAGTACACTTGGAGCTTTAAGTCTTATCAGTCATAACGAATATACCGAAAAGTTTAAACCTTTATTAGAAAATATTAAGTTTATTAATTTTAATGATTTAACAGATTTAGAACAAATTACAAAAGATACTGCCTGTGTAATTGTTGAACCTATTCAGGGAGAAGCTGGTTATATTCCTGCGAGTTATGAGTTTTTGCATGCTTTAAGAAATTCCTGCGATAAAACCGGCGCTTTATTAATTTTTGATGAAGTGCAAACCGGAATGGGACGAACAGGAAGTTTTTTTGCTTATCAATCATATAATGTTGTGCCAGATGTTATTGTTTTGGCAAAAGCTTTTGGTGGTGGTATGCCACTTGGTGCATTCGCATCTAAGCAAAATGTTATGAAGTGTTTAAGCAATAATCCGATTTTAGGGCATATTACAACTTTTGGCGGACATCCCGTAAGTTGTGCTGCTTCACTTGCAGCTATTGAAGTTATTGAAAATCAAAAATGTATTGAACATATTCCTGAAAAAGAAAAACTTTTCAAGAAACTTTTAGTTCATAAAAAAATTATTGAAGTGCGGGGAAAAGGTTTAATGCTTGCTGTTCAGCTTGATTCATTCAGTGTTGTTAAAAAAGTGATTGCACATTGTTTGCAAAAAGGTTTAATTTGCGACTGGTTTTTATTTTGCGATTCGGCAATTAGAATTTCACCACCTTTAATAATTACTAAAGAACAAATTATTTTAAGTTGTAAAATTATTATGGAAGCACTTGATAGTATT
>JAVHRE010000043.1:0-1296 GCA_036171495.1 Bacteroidales bacterium | reverse complement strand
ATTTTACAGGCATTTTAGAGATTACGTTGCGATTTTACAAATGAACAACAAGAAAAATAAATCATCTAAATTCACTCGTTTCTGGAAAATACTTGGGCCAGGACTTATAACTGGTGCCAGCGATGATGACCCATCAGGAATTGCAACATATTCGCAAGCTGGTGCCACTTATGGTCTTTCAACTCTTTGGACTGCACTAATTACATTTCCACTAATGGCATCTATTCAGGAAATGTGTGCAAGAATTGGTTTGGTTACTTCGCAAGGTATAACAGGAACAATCAAAAAAAGCTATTCAAGACCTATCCTTTACTTAATGTTATTATTTAGCTTCCCTGCCATTGTAATGAATATTGGTGCTGATATTGCAGGAATGGGTGCAGTTGGGAATCTTTTATTTCCTTCAATTCACGCATCTTATTTTAGCATTTTTTTCACTATTGTACTTTTAGTGTTAATGATTTATTTGCCTTATCAAAAAATATTTTCAGTTCTTAAATACCTATGCATAGTTCTTTTAGTTTATCTTATTGTTCCTTTCTTATTTAAACAAAATTGGACAGCAGTTCTAAAAGCTACTTTTATTCCAACCATAAAGTTTGATAAAAACTTTATCAGCATTCTTGTTGCAATTCTTGGAACTACCATTTCGCCATATCTTTTCTTCTGGCAGGCAACAATGGAAGTGGAAGAACAAAAAGAAAAACATTTAGTAGTAAATAAAAAAATAATGCACGAAATGAAACAAGATGTTGATTTTGGAATGATGTTTTCAAATCTTGTTATGTTTTTTATAATACTAACAACAGGTACAGTTTTGTTTAATGGTGGCATTCATCAGATTGACACTGTTGAGCAAGCAGCTCAGGCATTAAAACCATTAGCAGGTGAGTTTGCATATATACTTTTTGCAATCGGTGTTATTGGTACAGGGCTTTTAGCAATTCCAATATTAAGTGGCTCACTTTCTTATATTATTACCGAAACTTTTGGTTGGGAAGAAGGTCTTAATAAAAAATTTCACGAAGCAAAAGCATTTTATATTATCATTGCCATTTCACTTATATTAGGATTATTGTTAAACTACATTGGTTTTTCACCAATTAAAGCACTTATTTATTCGGCAATTCTTTATGGACTAACAGCACCTGTTTTAATTGCAGTAATTCTTCACATCTCGAACAATAAAAAAATAATGGGGAAATATACTAACGGGAAAATTTCAAATATTCTCGGGTTTTCTACATTAATTTTAATGACAGCCGCAGCAGTTATATTAATTTATATACAGCTAAC
>JAVHRE010000042.1:0-1298 GCA_036171495.1 Bacteroidales bacterium | reverse complement strand
CTTGGAATTTGGAGTTTGGAATTTGAGATTTTGGGCTTTGCCTTTATACCATATACCTATTTATGTACAATCCGATAGCAATCGGATTGAACCCGTTTTTAGTATAATTTAATCTTCAGTTTTTGTTTTCCCAAAATGCACCATTCTGCAATAATTTTTAAAGTTTTTAGCAGTTTCAGCTTCAAGTTTTTTTAATTCGCTATCTGATAATTCATCAATAAAACAAGTTGGGTCGCTTGCAAAAATATTTCCGGTTAAATAATACGAATATACCCTGCAGCCTCCACATGTAAAACGGAATTTACATTTACCGCATTTGCCTTCTAAATTTGAACGGTCAACAATTTTTGTAAACAATTCCGATTTGTACAAAATATCGTAAAGGTCTTCTTTTAAAACATTTCCACCCGAAACATGGTCAGATACTAATGGACAAGGAGCTACATCACCCTTTGGATTTATTGCATAAAAAGAACCAACCCAACAACCTACAGATGGATTAGTGGGAACATGTTGCATTTTCTCATCTTGTCCACTATAATTTTTATAATCTTTTGGATTTAAAAAAAATGGTGTATAACTTACATATCCTTTATAAAATTCCAGTAAAGCAGGATGTAAATATTTTTTCATCATATCTTTGTTAAACATCAAATCACGATTTATGCTATTACGTGGCGAATAAGGAACACGATTATAAGGTAAATGCAATTCGTTAATATTTTTTAATGTTTGATGAAAGGTTTCACAATTAAAACTACCCATTGTAACAGAGATGCTTACAGTAAAATGATGTTTTTCAAGCCTATTTAGCACATTTAAAAAATACTCTTTACTACTTTGTCTGGTTTCTTTATTATAATCATCAAAAGAATTAATACCAAGCGAAATAATGACATTTCTCCCTAAAATTTTCTCAATTTTATTAAGTGTTTTTTCATTTAGAGTACTGCCATTCGATAAAATCCCAATAGAAAAACCTAATTCATTGGCTTTTGCTAAAATATCAAAAGCATCTTTTCGTAACAAAAATTCACCACCCGAAAAATCAATATTTCTTGTACCTAATTTTTTTGCTGGAATTAAAATTCGTTCAATTATTGTTGAATAAGGCAAATCTTCTTCAATTTGAGCTTTAATTTGCGAACCGCTCGAACAATTTGGGCAAGCAAAATTACAGTTACGTGTTGCTTCTAAATATAATGTGTGAAACAAAGGATTCATATAGAAAACTGAAAAATAATTATTAATGATTAATTATTAACGATTAATGACGAACATTAAAAATTAATTGTTAA
>JAVHRE010000041.1:0-6554 GCA_036171495.1 Bacteroidales bacterium | reverse complement strand
CATAACGAATATCAACATTAATACATTTTTGCAAAGTGTTTTCGAAAGCAATATTGCCACTCATAGCTTCCCAATTTCCATCAAACGCAATACCAATTAATTCGCCATTGCCATTAATTACAGCACTTCCAGAGTTTCCACCTGTAATGTCGTTATTGGTAGTAAAGCAAACTCGTAAATCGTTATTAGGTAAAGCATATTGTCCAAAATCTTTTTTATTATATAATTCTTTTAATTTGGCAGGTACAATAAATTCATCGTTGGTTGAGTCTTCTTTTTCCATAACTCCCGATAATGTAGTGTAATAATGGTAAGAAACAGCATCGGCTGGTTTATAATCACCTACAGTTCCATAAGTTAATCGAATTGTGGAGTTAGCATCGGGATAAAAAAGTTTACCTGCTTGCATTTCCATAATTCCTTTTTCGAAAAGACGAATGGCATTATCTGATTCATCAGAAGCTGAATTACCTAAGCTAAAATATTGTTGAAGTGTTTGTTGCGAAATAGTAAATGCTAAATCTTTATCTAAAGTTTTTTTAGAAGGCTTATCTAAAAATGCGTTAAAACGAGATTCATCGGCAAAAATAGATTTTTTAAAAACATCTTCGGCAAAGCGGTCAAAATCGCCTTTATATTTTTTTTGAATAGTTGAAAAAATTTCGAGTTGATATGTCTGAGGAACATCTTCGTAATAAATTTTTAATAGTGCAGCAAATATTTTTTTGTCGGTACTTGCATTATAATCTTTAAAATAATTTTTACCTGCTTCACGTAAGCCATCTGTAAATGTTTTAATTGTAGCAGCATCGGGTTTTTCGGCAGATAATGCTCTGTATAACTGCATTGATTGTAATGGGAACATTACTATTTCGCCACCTTGAAACAATCCTTCTAATACATATTGGTATGCTAAAGATTTTTCTTTATTATTTGTATAAAATTTTTCTAAAGTGGATAATACGTTTCCATATAATTTTTGACGTTCTGGTGAAGCGTTTAACCAATTTGTAAATTGCTTTTCGAGTTCTTGTTTTTGACCAATAACGTTTAATTTACGTAGTCCTTTGCTTTCGCCAATAAAATATTTCCAATAATTTGCGGTTTGAGCATATTTTGAAGCATATTGAATTCTAACTTTGCTTGAAGCATCCATATCTTGTTTCATTAAATCAAGTTTTTTTGTGCGAATTTTAATTGCTGCAGGATTAAGAATATCTATTTTTTCTTTTACTCCAAAAGAAGTCATGTATCGCTCGGTTTGACCAGGAAATCCCATAATCATGGCAAAATCACCTTTCTCAACACCTTTTATTGAAACAGGTAAAAATTCTTTTGGTTGATAAGGAATATTATCTTTCGAATATTTTGCAGATTTTCCATCTGGTCCACAATAAACTCTAAACATTGAAAAATCTCCGGTATGACGAGGCCACATCCAATTATCGGTATCGCCGCCAAATTTACCAATTGATGATGGAGGTGCTCCAACTAAACGTATATCTTTAAAGGTTTCGAAAATAAATAAAAAATACTGATTACCGCCAAACATATCTTTTACCTCAACATTGAACGAGTTGTCTTTTTTTGCTTCTTTTTCAATTTCTTTTATTGCCTTGTTAATAAGCGATTGGCGTTTTTCGTAACTTAAATCTTCGGTAACATCTTTTAATATTCTATCTGTAACATCTTCTATTCTAACAAGAAAAGACGCACACATATCATCGTTTGATAATTCCTGCTCTTTTGAAAACGCCCAAAAACCATCAGATAAATAATCGTGTTCAACTGTACTATGGTTTTGAATTGATTCATATCCGCAATGGTGATTTGTAAGCAGAAGTCCTTGTCCCGAAATGATTTCTGCGGAACAGAAGAATCCCAATGGGTATTTTTCGTTGCTTAAACCACAAATTGCATCTTTTAAGCTTGCTTTATTAATATTGTATATATCGTCAGGAGTAAGTTTAAATCCCTGACGTTTCATGTCGTCGTAGTTTTTGTGAATAAGAGACAATATCCACATTCCTTCGTCGGCTTTAACTGTACTTGTAAAAGCAACAAAAATCGCTACAAATAAAACTATTAATCTTTTGGTCATAATGTTAATGGAATTAATTTTAATTAAAAATTTTTACAAAATAAATCAATATTATAAGGTTTTCAAAGTAAATTATTAAAAATCTTACAAATTATTTATAAAATTTAGCAAGCGTTGACGCTTGCTTCTTAAATTGAATTAATTTTGAGCCATGCAAAACATTCGTTCAGTTTCGCCAAATATTATTTCTGATTTTCTTAAAAGCAATAATGAAAAGCCATACAGGGATAGTCAAATTTATGATTGGCTTTGGAAATATTGCGTAACCTCGTTTGAGCAAATGAACAATTTATCTCAAAATTTACGTGAACTATTAGCTAATAATTTTTTTATTGATAGTGCCAAAATAGTAACCGAGCAAATTTCACTCGATAAAACTATAAAAGTAGCATTTGAATTAATAGACAAAAAAATAATTGAAGGAGTAATAATTCCTTCTGAAAAAAGGGTAACTGCCTGTATATCATCGCAAGTGGGATGTGCACTTGGCTGTAAGTTTTGTGCTACAGGTAAATTAGGTTTTAGCAGAAACTTAACTGTGGGCGAAATATACGACCAAGCTTTTTTGTTATCAAAATTATCAGTAGAAAAATATAATATACCCTTAACCAATATTGTTTTTATGGGTATGGGAGAGCCATTATTGAATTACAATAATGTTATAGGTGCAATAAGTTTTCTTACTTCTCAAAAAGGAATGGGGTTAGCTTCAAAACGTATAACTATTTCTACATCAGGAATACCATCTCAAATAAAACAATTAGCCGATGATAATATAAAGGTAAATCTTGCATTATCGCTTCACACAGCAAAACCAGATGTTAGAAAAAAATTATTGCCTGTTGCAAATAAATATTCGCTTGATGAAATTAGTAAAGCTTTAAAATATTATACTAACAAGCTAAAGTTAAAGGTAACTTTTGAATATTTACTCCTTTCTGGAATTAACGATTCTAAAGATGATGCAAAAGCGTTAGTCGCTTTTTGCAGTAATTTGGCAAGTAAAGTAAATATGATAGAATATAATGAAGTAGAAGGTTTACCTTTTAATAAATCTTCAGAAAATAGTACGGCATTATTTTTGAAAACCATTTACGAAAAAAAAATTAATGTAAAATTACGGCGAAGCAGAGGAATAGATATTGATGCTGCATGTGGTCAATTAGCGAACAAACAAAAAAATAACAAATAAATTTAAAAATTTAGAATTTTTTAGATATTTTTTATACTTTCGTAAAAATTTTTAATCATCAAAATATTAAAACAATAAACATTATGAACGTAATCAAATCTTTCATCTTTCTGATTTTTATATTATTAACTTCAAATTTGTTTTCTCAAACAGTTGATGTAGATTGGGGTCAACCTAATGAACTACAAAAAAATTATTGGTATCAAAAAGTAATTGGTTCCGATAAAGACGGCTTTTTTGCAATTAGAAGCGAAGGCATTTTAACTGTAAACGATGAATATTTATTTCTCGAGCATTTTTCATCTACAACAAATAGTAAAGAGTCTTCAAATCAAGTTATAATGCCAACAGTAGGTGGTAATCCAACTCATTTCGAAGAATTATTTTACTTAAATAGCAAACTCATACTTTTTTCATCGGCAAATGTTAGTAGCCGTAAAATATTATATGTTTCATACTTAAATAACGAAGGTTTTCTTAAAAATAAACCCAAAGAAATCGGAGGCATTCCGATAAGTAATTCAAATTTAGATGGATTTAAGTTCCAATTAACAAGTGAAAATAAAATAATTATTAGTTTTCACAATACTTTTGCACTTTACAATAATGAACCTTTTACATTTAAAATTTTTAATGCTGACCTAACCGAAGAGTTCAATGCATCACTCGAATTGCCATTAAAAAACCGTTCTTTTGAACTTGTCCAAAGTGAATTTACTAAAACTCATGATATTTGTATGCTTGTTAAAGCCGAAAAGCCGGTAGATAAAAAGAAGACATCAGCCGGACCAACTTATGAGTATATAATGATGGTTTACACTGTTAAGAAAAAAGAATTTCACCCATTCCCAATTACTGTTGATAAGTTTATCCCTACTCACGTGATATTCGGATTAGATGATAATGATGATATTATTGTTGCAGGATTCTTTGCAAATAAAACAGTAAAAATTGCAAATGAATTTTCCGGTTCGTTTTTCAGAAAAATTAATCCACGAATACTTAAAGCAGATGTAATGGACCCTAAAAAATCTATAAAACTATTTAGCAAAGAAATTGCCGATGAATTTAGCCAACAAAGAAATGGCGAAACTCCTGACCAATATTTTAATTACGTTTTACGAGATCTATTGTTTTTTGACAATGGTGGATTTGCATTTATAGCTGAGCAAGTTTATAGTAAAACAACCTCTTTTATAGCCCCAGGAACAAAACAAGAAACAAAAATAGAGAATTATTATTTTAACGATTTGTTAATTAGCGGTGTAACAAAAGATGGCATTTTAGATTGGCAAAAAAGAATTGCTAAAAATCAAAATAGTACCGATGATAATGGTTACTATCACTCAATAGCAACTTTTGTTGATGCAAATAAACTAAAAATTATTTACAATGATAATAGGTCGAATTTGGAAAATAAAGTTGCTGAAAAAACGAAAGAACTTAAAAATAATCCAGCTTTAACCCCAAAAGGACAAGCAGTTGTTGCTACATTATATAGCGATGGAAGTTACGAAAAATACACTTTATTTAAAAACGAAGATTCTAAATATGTGCTCGTTCCAAAACTTGTTACAAAAATTGGTAACCGTTTTTTAACTTACGCACAAGATGGCAAAAGTGTAAAATTTGGTTCTTTTGTTTTTGAATAAAAAACTTACTCTGTTTATTTAGGGTTAGAAAGAAAACTACTTAAAAATTACATTTGCTAACAATTATTATATTTGTTTGTGGTTTTTAGTTTGTGGTTAAACCAGAAACTATAAACCAGAAACCAGTTTATGTGTTTTCTTGCAGGCACTACATAACTGATATTCAGACATTATCCAAATTAATAATTTTTTTTTAGATTTATGGCAACCCTTTAAAAATTATTACGTCTTAAACATAGTTTACATTTACTGATTTTATAACTTTGTTAAAAATATATATTTATGAAAAAGTATAATGCTCTTTTAAAATGGTTATTATCAAACCTTATTTTATTGCTCTTTATTACAACTACTGCACAAACCCAGTATAAAAAACCTGTTTGGCAAACAAAAATAAAAAGCCAAAAAGCTTTTATAGAAAATAAAGGGCAGTTTGCCGATATTAATAATAAAAAAGTTTTATTTGCAAACTTTGAAAGTGCCGAACACTTTTATTTTACATCACAAGGTTTAATTATAAAACTTGATACAATATTATTTAAAAAACCTTGGGCAAAAAAAATGTTAGATGTTTTTGACAAAGAAAAAGAAGTTGAAAGAGAATACTTTAAGGAAACTTCATATTATTTGTATTCCGAATGGCAAAACACAAATTCCGATGTAAAAATTGAAGCATCTAATAAAACCGAAGGATATTTTACTTTTGGCATGCATAAAGAGATTTGCAATGGTTATCAAAAAATTACTTACAAAAACATTTATCCAAATGTTGATATTGAATATACTATTCCTAATGATAGTGCAGGTATTAAATATAGCTTAATACTTCATCCCGGAGCTGATGTATCAAATATTTCCTTAAAATATACCGGCGACGTAAATGAAATGTTACAAGATAATAACGGTAATATTATAATAAAAACCCCCTTGCACAATATGGTTGAACATGCACCAAAAAGTTATTATTCAGATGCTTCGGGTGATGTTGCATCATCATATATTTTAAAAGATAATTTAATAACATTCTTTGTTTCAAATACTAACCAAACTCAAACTTTAGTTATTGACCCATGGTTTGTCGGAATTACCGGTTATACCGACCCTTATGGTTATGATGTGGAATATGACTGGAGTGGCAATTTATATGTATATTATAATGATATTGATGCATCTGTACCTTCTAATTTCGGACTTTATGTAAGAAAATTTTCTCCTGCAGGTGCATTATTATGGACGCATGTAGTTACTACACAAATTATGTACGAAGGAAATTTTATGCTTGATAAATTAGCTAATAAAATTTACATTTCTGAAGGATTTAACGGAAGTGGTGCAACAGCCTATAGAATAAATGCTAGTGATGGCTTAACTGATGGTTTTGTTTCTCAACAAAATGGTAGTTTTAGAGAAATGTGGGATATGGCTTTCGATTGTAATTTAAATAGAATAATTGGAGTTGGTGGCGGAACAAACTCTAATTTGAATGGAGGACTAATAAATCCTACTTCCGGTGCTGTTACTATTGCAAATTTTACCGGACTTCCAGGTGCAGGTCAGGATATTTCCTGTAATACTGTTGATGACCAGGGAAACTTGTTTGTAGTTTATG
>JAVHRE010000040.1:0-6628 GCA_036171495.1 Bacteroidales bacterium | reverse complement strand
TATAGTTAAAAAATATCAGGACAAAACTAATAATAAAATTAAATCAAGTTAACAATATATTATAAATTTATGGTAATTTTATGCACAAGACGAAATGATTTGATAAAGGTTGCTTTGTAATTATAAGACACCTCTAAAAACCATACAAATCGTCATGCTATCCTTCGTCCACTTCGGCAGGTTCAGGGCAGGCAAGCTTAGGATATTTCAGCATCCTCTTTCCATCTTAAAACAGAGATTCCGAAACAAGTTCGGAATGACGGAACAGTTTTTAGAGGTATCCTATATAGGACTTACGCAAAAAAAACAATATGACACGAATTAACGATTAATGTTTAATGGTAAATGTTTAATGTTCATCATTAATCGTTAATAATTAATCATTAATAATTAATCATTAATAACTTAATAATCATAACAAAGTGTCAAAAATAAACTTCTGCGTAAGTCCTACTATAAATAATATTTAAGATATGCAACCTTTTAATTTTTATAAATGTCTAACACTTGTTTTAAAATTTAATTAAACTTATAAAAGCAATATCATGAATAAACCTTTATCAAAACTACTGGTACTAATTCTAACCGGCATTACTTATCAATCTTTTTGCCAGATAACTATTAACAATGTTGATATGCCTGCCAGCGGAGATACTTTTAGGATAAGCATTACTAATAATCTGCATGGAGTTGACCCTACTATAACAGGGCAAGGTGTTAGCTGGGACTTCTCCTTGCTAACTCCAACTTCACAGACCGTTGATAGTTTTTTCGGCATCTTATCCACGTACATTCCTGTAACATATAATCTGGTGTACAATAACCCGTTTGACCAGGCTCATCAAGCGAATGTTGTAACAAGAAGTTTTAATACAATGAATCCGTTTCCGCAAGTACAGATTTCTGAAATGTTTAATTTTTTTAAATCATCAAGCAGCGGATATACACAGGTTGGGCAAGGTGCAAAAGTCAACGGAATTCCAACAGCTATGAAATATGATAATGCCGAATCATTTTATAAATTCCCAATGCAATACGGTAATGTTGATTCTACTGTATCAAAGTACGGAACATCAATTCCAGGTCTTGGTTACTATGGGCAAACTATAAAACGGGTAAACTTAGTTGACGGTTATGGCACATTAACTACTCCTTTTGGAACCTTCGGTGTGATGCGGGTTAAATCACTAATCTACACGATAGATACACTTTATATAGACACAATATTACACTATGGAACAACAATAAACAGACCTCTTGAAACACAGTACATCTGGCTTGGCGACAATCAGGGCGACCCGCTGTTATTAATCAGTAAAACAAATAATATTCCAACAGTCAGGTATAAAGACAACATTCCTGCTTCCAATGCCATTAACAGCGTTTTTTCCAACCAAAGCATTACTCTTTTCCCGAATCCTGCAAAGAATATTTTAAAAATTACATCAGATAAAAAAATTGGGAAAGCTGTTATCTCAAACATGCTTGGAGAGACATTACTTATAAGGGAAAATAATTTTTCAGATATAAATATAAGTAATTTGGAAAAAGGAATTTACCTGCTTCGCATTTATAGTGATAATAGAGCATTACTGTCAGTCAATAAATTTATTAAAGAGTAACAACAATATGCTAATCAGAGTCTGTCTGTAAAGTCATAAAAATAGAACGATACGTATGCAACGAATATGTACGGATAAAATCAGTGAAAATCAGTCAAATCCGTGTCATCTGTGTTCCATTGTTAGCACTCAAAACTCCAACCTTAACTGTTCACTTTTTAAGTGAAATGATTTGCGGTGATAAGGTGTTAAACCATATTTTTGAATTGCTGCTGCATGAGCGGCTGTTGGATAACCTTTATTATTAACCCAGTTATAGTTTGGAAATTTGTTATGTAATTCTTTCATGTAATCGTCTCTAAAAGTTTTTGCAAGTACCGAAGCCGCTGCAATTGATTGATACTTTCCATCACCTTTTATTATGCAGGTATATTGTATGTTGTTATAAGGTTTAAATTTATTCCCATCAACTATAATATGTTTTGGAATTGTTTTTAAATTATCAAGTGATTTGTGCATTGCTAAAACAGATGCCCAAAGAATGTTTATTTTATCTATCTCAATATTATCTACCTGCGAAACTGCGTAACAAATTGCAGTTTTAATGATTACTTCTCTTAAAAAGTACCGTTGTTTTTCTGATAATTTTTTTGAATCATCTAATCCAACAATATTCACGTTTTTTGGTAAAATTACTGCTGCAGCAAAAACTGGTCCTGCCAAACAACCACGTCCTGCTTCATCGCAACCAGCTTCAATAACTCCTTTTTTAAAAAATGGAAGTAATGGATTAGTTGTCGGTTTCATCTTCTTAAAAATTTATTACTGCAAATTGTTAATATATAGTGTTAGGAAGAAAATTATTTTAAAAAATTACATCTGCTAACAATTGTTAAATTACTCACATTTTTTTTATTTTTTATAGGTGTTACCCGCAAAAGCGGGGCAAGCTCCCGATAATTCGGGACAAGTTGTGAGATTGCTTCGCTAAGTTGCTAATATAATCCTCCTAACCCTCCTTCGACAAGTTCAGAACAAACTTTTTAAATAAGGGGGAATTGTTAAATTGTTGTTGAATAACAATTTAACAATAAAACAATTTAGCCATTGACCTAAATAAGAGCAAATTTATGTGTTTTCTTACAGGCACTATATAGACAAGTATTAAGTTTCTCATTAATTAATTTTAGCTTTTTTATAAATTCAAAAGTAATAAACTCAATTTACAAATACAATTTTTATGTTTATTATTCATTATAATATCCAAAATTTATGTTAAAGTATAAGAAAATTTAAAATATTTCATATTTTTACATAAATTATTTGCTTTATATATTGTTTAAGTAATTAAATTATAGTAACATGAAAAACATTTCAATTCTTTTTTTGATTTTATCAATAATTATTATAGGTAATATTAAATTATTTTCAAATCCTGTTTCGTTACAAGATGCTTCAACTGTTGCAAAAAACTTTTACAATTCACAATATTTCAGAGTTTATGGCAATTATCCACAATATAAAGCATTTACAATTGAACCGGTAAGCTATAAAAACTCAACTTCGTATTGGGTTTGTACTTTTGCTAAGGGCGGTTTTGTTATTATTGCTGGCGATGATAATGCTTTTCCAATAATTGGTTATTCGTTTGATTCAAAATTTGATTTGAATAATATTCCAGAATCGGCTCAGAGTTGGTTAAACAAAGTTTCTGAAAGCATTGCTCAAATAAAAAATAAAAGTAATTCTGGCAGTTACAAGATTATTTGGAACAAATATCTTAATAAGCAAGAAGTTTTAAAAATGCAAAAACAATCAATTCAAACTGTTGCACCTTTTGTTACAACATTTTGGGACCAAGGTGTTGGTTACAATAACGATTGTCCTGTAAATTCTCATGGACCTGGTGGACATTGTGTTACGGGTTGCGTAGCAACTGCAATGGCTCAAGCTATGAAATATTATAATTATCCCGAAAGAGGAAAAGATTCAATGCTTTATACAGGTGATGTTAATATTAAATTTGAAGATACCTATTATCGCTGGAATGAAATGACTTCTTATGCAGATAGTTCAAGTGCCGATGCCATTTCGGAACTGATGTTTCATTGTGGTGTAACAATTGACATGGATTATGGACCGAACGAATCGGGCACAATGACTGAATTAGTTCCACTTGCTTTAATTCATTATTTCCGGTACCACCCTGCAGTAGCTTATATGGCTCGCAAAAAATTAACTGATAGTGAATGGGATGTGTTAATTCGTGATAATTTAGATTTGCATCATCCGGTTGTTTATAGTGGTCAAGGTGATGCAGGTGGACATGCCTGGATTTGCGATGGTTATCAGGATACTTGCTACTATCATTTTAACTGGGGT
Source organism: Bacteroidales bacterium (assembly GCA_036171495.1). GTDB lineage: Bacteria > Bacteroidota > Bacteroidia > Bacteroidales > GWA2-32-17 > GWA2-32-17. The sequence continues at coordinate 2,684 of JAVHRE010000040.1, read as the reverse complement.
TGGAGCGGTTCTTCTAATGGATATTTCTATTATAATGATTTAAGTCCAGGTGGTTATAGTTTTAACGATGCGCAAGGTGCTGTTATTAACATTATGCCATATAATTCTTCATATTGTTTAGGTGGCAAAGTTATGACAGACTATTCAAGAGCTTTTGGCGATGGTAGTGGTAATTCATATTATTGGAACAATACTAATTGTGATTGGCTTATTGCTCCCGACAGTGTTGAAAACATTACATTAACTTTTACAACATTAAACACACAAGCCAATGCCGATTTTGTTTCGGTTTACGATGGTGCTGATGTAAATGCTCCTTTAATTGGTAAATATTCCGGTAATCAAGTGCCTCCTGTAATCACATCTACCGGTAATAGGCTTTATATAACTTTTACTTCTGACGATTCTGGTCAAGGTCAAGGTTTCGATGCTTTTTACGAAACAAAAATTATTGGCGTTAATTCTGTAACACTTAGCAGAAAGGTGAATATTTATCCTAATCCTGTAAAAGACAAGTTGTTTATTTCTTTGAATGATATTGAAAATTGGAATGGAAATATTGAAATTTATAATGTTACAGGAAAATTAGTTTATTCTAATAAATTAAATGTTAACTCAGAAAAAACTTCATCAATAAATATATCTGATTTACCTAATGGCTTTTATACTGTAAAAGTTATTAGTGATAATGGAACTTTTGTTAGTAAATTTGTTAAAGAATAAAAATTTTAAAAAAACTTCTTCATTTATTTTGTGAAATAAATTATCAATTTTATTAGCTTGTTTTGGTTTACTGTTTTAAAAAAATGTCTTGTTTTTAGTTTCAGCATTTTTTGCCAAAGTTGCCAGTGAATCTATATTAATCATTTTTTAAACTTTCAACTTTTCACTTTTCACTTTATACTTTTCATTAGTACAATCCTTCTCTATTCCCAATAGCAGTATATATTCCAAAAAATATTAAATTGCTATTGATTTTTGATGAATTAATTGATTGTTTTTCCATTATTTTTCTGTATCCGATTTTTGCCCATAATTGCCATTGTGGATTAATAACATAACTTACAGATATTTCAATAAAACTTCTATTTTGAACAACACCTTGAAGTATCTTGTTACCATATTCATTTCGGTTGTTGTTATATGAGCGGTAAATATTAAAACCTGTATTAGTAGAATCGGAATCTCTGCCTTGTTTTAAAAGTTGGAGCATTAACGTAAATGCAAGTCGTTTTTTCTCGTAACGGATTTGTGCAATCCCTTCAACAAAATTTGCACCGCTCGGATGTGCTAATGGTTGGTTATAATTTCCGTAATTACTGAAATAATCATCGTGAGAGTATGTAAAAGGTCTCACAATATTTAATTCCGACAAAGCAAATAAATTTTTTAAACCAAAAAGTTTAAAAGTTTTAATTCCTGCCTGAACACCAAATTTATTGCCCCACCAGCCTTTTCCAGCTTTTATTTCGGAAAGTTTAAATTCGTCTAATAAAAATTGTCCGTATAAATGAGTGGTTTTAAAAACCCTCAGTCTACCGCCAATTCCCATTATTACATTATCGGGCGACCCAAGCGAGAATTCGACAGGACGATAAAAAATTATTGGATTCATATAATTCACATCGAAACCTCTGTTTCCCAATGAATCTTTTCCACGCCAAATTACCGTTTCAAACATATTAAAATTTAAACGATTACCAATATTCCAACTTAAGATATGCGATGCTGAATATTTGTTTTCGAGAGAGGAATTATTATCTAAAAACTTTCTTTCTTTTAAAAATGAATAAAGTATAACATATTTAACTTTCCAAATATTTACAGTTCCTTTAAAAAAAGGATATGCGTTTGAGTTATCCGATAAATAAAGTGAACGGTATCCATCGCCCCAAAATGATTTATCTTTTCCAATTTGAAGGTTCATAAAATCGGCAACTTGCCATGAAATAGAACCTGTAACATTTTGTAATGAAGTATATTCGTTGCTAATATCAGCTTTACCAAAATGAGGAACAAATCCTGTTGAATCGGAAAATAATTCTACTTCATTGCTTGGTTTAAAAGCAATATAAGAATAAGTTAAAGAGAATGCGATATTTTTTCCTAACCACGCATTTGTTTGAAACCCATTTTCAGTATAATAATACTTATTATTAAACATATCGGTAATAACCGGGTTTAAAATAAATCCATTATTTTTATTTTTTAAATAAATAAGATTTTTGTTTGAAAGCCAATTAGTTAATTTGTTATTTGATGTTTTAAAGTAAGATGAGTCAAAATAATTGGAGTTGTAAACTTCATTAATTAATAAAGGGCGAATAATTGTGTGATTATTAGTGTTCTGATAAATGTTATTTTCGTAACAAATTGTTGAGTTTTGAACATTGTTTAAAAACATGGACTGCGAAATACCTTTATGGCATAGAATTACAAAAAGTAAATTTAAAAAGGTGAAATATTTTTTTGAATCGAACATTTACACAAAGATAAGCAATCCAAAATAATTGCCTAAAGTTAAAAAAGTTCATTGTTTTTAGTTTTATGTTTGTTAGAGAAAACGTCAAGTTCAAAGCCTGTCCCGAACTTGCTTCGGGAGCTTCGATGTTTTAAAAACAGGAGTTCCGCCTAAGCGGAATGACTGATTTTTAAAACGAGAATAACGTAGAACTTAGCGAAGC
>JAVHRE010000039.1:0-6639 GCA_036171495.1 Bacteroidales bacterium | reverse complement strand
TAAGTTTAGTGCAACTCGTGTCAAAAATAAAATTATGCGTAACATCAGTTATTTAACAATCCCCAAAATTTATAGTTCGGCAATTAAAGTTTTATTTCCTTTAACTTTTTGGTTTAAGTTAACTAAAATTTTAGCATCTGTAGGCAAGAAAATATCAACTCTCGACCCAAATTTAATTATACCAATTTGTTCGCCAAGTTTATATTCGGTTTCGGGTTTTGCATAAGAAACAATACGGCGGGCAACTTTCCCGGCAATTTGCCTCATCAAAATTTCAATATTATCTTTTGTTTTGAAAACGGTAGTAAACCTTTCGTTTTCTTCAGATGCTTTTGGTTTCCATGCAACAAAGTAATTGCCGGGGTGATATTGAAGATATTGAACAACTCCGTTTACAGGCACCCAATTTACATGAACATTTAATGGCGACATAAAAATTGAAACCTGAGTCCTGTAATCTTTAAAATATTCTTTCTCAAATACTTGTTCAATAACCACAATTTTACCATCGGCAGGTGCATAAATTTTATTTTCTTCGCCAAATAATATTCTTCGGGGAACTCTAAAAAACAATATAATTAAAGTAAGAAAAATAATTGATACAAGTGTAAAGCTGTATTTTATAATATTATAGTCATTAAAAAAATAGTAAAAAATGAAGTTTACCAGTATAATTAACAAAGCAAAAAATGCGATAATATTAAATCCTTCTTTATGAATTTTAGTAGCTGAAATTGTTTTTGTGTTTTCAGACATTTATTTGTTTTTTGCGAAATTAATAAATTAATTTAAAAATTGCAAATATATAAATACAATAGGAGAAGCAATTAACACGCTATCAAATCTATCTAAAATGCCACCGTGTCCGGGTAAAATTTTTCCGGAGTCTTTAATATTTAAACTTCTTTTAAAAAGCGATTCAATTAAGTCGCCATAAGTTGCAAAAATTACTATTAATACTGCTAAAATTAACCATTGATACCATAGCAATATAGGTAAAAAGTAAGGAAATAAAACAGAAAATCCTAAAGTAAAAATTGCACCTCCAATTGCACCTTCCCATGATTTTTTGGGTGATATTCTTTCAAATAAACGATGTTTACCTATTAGAATACCTATTAAATATGCAAATGTATCGTAAATCCAAATTAAAATAAAAAAACCGAGCAATAAATATGGAGTGTAATGTATTGTTGGAGAATAAAATATACTTTGATTAATTATGTGCTCATTATTTGTAATATCATCTATATCGGATACATTAATATTTGTTCGAAAAACAAAATAGCTTAATAATGAGTATGGTACCGCAATATAAATAATTCCTAATAATGAATATGCTAAACTGGTAAAAGGTCTTTTATGATATAAATACAACTCATTAATAAAAAAGAGAACTAAAATTGGGATAAAAATAATAAAGTAACGAAACTGAATAAAATCGAAAGCATAAAAATAATTTACAGTAAAAAACAACCATCCTGTAAAAATGCCTAACCATTTTTGTGGATTTGCTAATGCAAAATTTGAAAGGTTATAAAATTCGAGCATCGAAAGAATAAGAATGATGCTAAAAATTAAATAATAAGTAATACTTCCAAATAAAATGGAAGAAATCAATAAAAACGCAAAAACGACTCCTGTAAATATTCTGGTTAAAATGTTATTCAATATTTAATTCTTTAATAATTTCACGTGCTTTACCTAAATCTACCATATTAACATATAGCTGATATTCGCCAATTAAAAAATTGCTGTCTTTCTTATTCATTACAACACTTTTAATTTTTTCTTTTTTTAAGATGATTTTTGCTCTTTCGCAAACTATTTCGTCTGTAGTGTTAAAAACAAGTACCCAGTTATCCTCCATCTTTTTAATATTTTTATTATTCTGCTTTATTTTCGGTTTTTTCAGCAATGGTTTCGGGTTGTAATTTTATTTCTTCAACTATCTTGCTTTTTAATTTAACCATTTCCTCTTTTTCAAAAGGTCTTTTACCAAAAATATTTTCAAGGTCATTGCTAAAAATAACTTCTCTTTCCAATAACAAATCACCCAATTTAAAAAGTTTTTCTTTGTTTTCAGAAAGTAATTTTTTAGCTCTATTGTATTGTTCTTCAATAATTTTCTTTACTTCATTATCAATTATTTCAGCAGTTTTTTCGCTATAAGGTTTCGAGAACGAATACTCACTTTGTCCGGTTGAATCGTAAAAACTAACATTACCAATTTCTTTACTCATACCAAAATATGTAACTAAAGCATAAGCTTGTTTTGATACCTTTTCTAAATCGTTTAATGCCCCGGTTGATATTTTGCCGAAAGTAATTTCTTCAGAAGCTCTTCCGCCAAGTGTAGCACATAACTCGTCCATAATTTGTTCGAGGGTAGTAATTTGTCGTTCTTCGGGTATGTACCATGCGGCGCCCAATGATTTTCCTCGTGGTATAATTGTAACTTTAACAAGTGGGCTGGCATGTTCTAACAACCAACTTATTGATGCGTGACCGGCTTCGTGGTATGCAATAGTTTTCTTTTCTTTTATTGTAATAATTTTTGAATGTTTTTCGAGTCCACCTACAATTCGGTCTATTGCTTCTAAAAAATCACTTTTTTCTACAATTTTTTTATTGTGACGTGCAGCAATTAAAGCTGCTTCATTACAAACATTGGCAATATCGGCACCGCTAAAACCAGGTGTTTGTTTGGCTAAAAATTCAACATCAAAGTTTTGGTCAGTTTTTATTGGTTTTAAATGAACTTTAAAAATTTCTCTTCTTTCGTTTAAATCGGGTAATTCTACATGAATTTGACGGTCAAAACGACCTGCTCTAACTAAAGCATGGTCTAACATATCTGCCCGATTTGTTGCTGCAATGATAATTACACCCGTATTTGAATCGAACCCGTCCATTTCGGTAAGCAATTGATTAAGGGTATTTTCTCTTTCGTCATTAGACCCAAAATTTGGATTTTTACCACGTGCTCTACCAATGGCATCAATTTCATCAATAAAAATAATACATGGAGCTTTTTCTTTAGCTTGTTTAAATAAGTCGCGTACGCGCGAAGCTCCAACGCCAACAAACATTTCAACAAAATCGGAACCGGAAAGAGAAAAGAAAGGCACATCTGCTTCGCCTGCAACAGCTTTTGCGAGAAGGGTTTTTCCTGTTCCCGGAGGTCCTACCAACAATACACCTTTAGGAATTTTTCCGCCAAGTTCAGTGTATTTTTTGGAATTTTTAAGAAAATCAACGATTTCGCGTATTTCAATTTTTGCTTCTTCCAGTCCGGCAACATCTTTAAAATCAATTTTGACATGCAACGAATCTTTATCGAAAACTTTTGCCCGCGATTTCCCAATATTAAAAATACCACCAGGTCCGCCACCAGCACCTCCCCCCGACATTTTTCTGAAAATAAACAACCAAACAACAATTATTATTATTAAAGGTAATAGCCATGTTAATAAATCACCGAAAACATCTTTTCTGCTTTCATATTCCGGATTAATTTGTCCTGAAGAATCTTTTTGAATTTCAGTTAACTTCTTTTCAAAATCTCCGTGTTGGTCAATATTAAAAGAATATTGGGGACCTTTTTGTGTTGCAGTTTTGTATTTTTTATTATTTAATTTTTCTTTTTTTATAAAAACTTCAACCTTTTCATTATTAATAATTAAGACACGCTCTACATCACCAATCTTAACCATTTTAAGAAATGTTGTCATATCAATGGTTTTTACAGAACCTCCGACATCATAAAAGTTGAGTCCTATAAAAACGAGCAAAATGATACCGTAAATCCAATAAATGCTGAATTTTGGTTTATTCTTTAGGTTTTTTTTAATATTATTTTCTTTCTCAGGGATTTTCTTACTATTTTCTTTTTCCATCTCAATTTATTTATTTTGCTTCATCAGTATTATAATGAATAATTTTGGCATCTGCCCATAATCCTTCGAGATTGTAATATTCTCTGAATGGGGTTTCTAAAACATGAACCACAACCGACACATAATCAATAAGTACCCATTGCGAATTTGTTAAACCTTCTTTTGAGAAAGGTCTTTCGGAAAGTGATTTTTTTACACTCTCTTCAACTCCTCGTGCAATAGATTGAACGTGAACGTTTGAATCGGCATTACATATTACAAAATAATCGCAAACTCTACTTGTAATGCTTCTTAAATCAACTGTTACAATATCTTCACCTTTTTTATCTTTAACAGCTTCTATAATAGTATCTAAAAGGTTAGAACTAATATTTCTTTTAATCGTTTTTTTTATTTTTTTTTCTGTCATAGCTTTTATAAAAACCTACAAAGGTATTAAAAAAATTGGTTAAAATAAAAATCTGAATATCCCCTATAATTTAAATTGTTAAAATGTTTTGCAATTTAAACGGCGCGTTGCGATTTGCTTTCATTTTGTATCTTTGACGTATTGATAAACAACTTTTAATATTGGTTTTTTAATAACAAAATAGAGTGAGCCATGAGAAAAGAAGAAGCAAAAAACAGAATTGATTTGTTAAAAAAGGAAATCGAAAAACATAATAATAATTATTATGTGCTTAACAATCCCACAATTAGCGATTTTGAATACGATTTGCTAATTAATGATTTATCGCATCTCGAAAAACTTTTTCCTGAATTTGCTGAAGCTACCTCACCAACCCAAAAAGTTGGCAGCGACCGTACAAAAGGATTCGAACAGTTTAAACACGAATATCCGATGCTTTCATTAGGAAACACATATTCTAAAGAAGATTTGGAAGCATTTTTTTTAAGAACAGAAAAAATTATAGGTTCTTTTCCGGAATTTGTTTGCGAATTAAAATACGATGGAGCTTCAATAAGTTTAATATACGAAAATGGAATTTTAACAAAAGCCCTTACCCGTGGTGATGGGGAAATTGGTGATAATGTAATTTCTAATATTAAAACAATAAAATCAATACCTCATAAAATTAGTGTTAACAATTTGCCTGAAAATTTTGTTGTAAGAGGCGAAGTTATTATGACACGTGAAGTTTTTGACAGATTAAATACAGAAAAAATCGCTAACAACGAACAGCCATTTGCAAATCCTCGTAATGCTGCTGCCGGTACTTTAAAAACATTAGACTCATCAATTGTCGAAAATCGTCAATTAGAATGTTTGTTATACTTTTTGTTAAGCGAAAATCTTCCATCTGAAAAACATTTTGATAACTTGAATTTTGCAAAATCATGGGGTTTTAATGTGCCTCAATATATTAAACTTTGTAAAACTAAAATTGAAATATTTGATTTTATTAATTATTGGGAAACAGAACGTGATAACCTCAAATTTGATATTGATGGAATAGTAATTAAAGTAAATTCGCTAAAATTACAAGAAGAATTAGGGGTTACAGCTAAAAGTCCGCGATGGGCAATAGCTTATAAATTTCAAGCAGAACAAGTAAAAACAAAACTTATTTCAATATCTTTTCAAGTTGGCAGAACCGGTATAATTACTCCAGTTGCTAATTTAGAGCCTGTTTTATTGGCAGGTTCAACTGTAAAACGTGCAACTTTACATAATGATGCTCAAATAAAATATTTAGATATTAGAATTGGCGATACTGTTATTGTTGAAAAGGGTGGAGAAATTATACCAAAAATAGTTTCGGTTGATTTATCTCAAAGAAAACAAAGTGCAGAAATTTTTAAGTTTATTGAGAATTGTCCGGAATGTGGTACAAAATTAATTCGCGAAGAGAGCGAAGCCGGTTATTTTTGCCCAAACGAAGATTGTCCTCCACAAATAAAGGGTAAAATCGAACATTTTATTTCACGAAAAACTATGAATATAGATGGTTTTGGTGAAGAAACCGTTGACCTTTTATATAAAAACGGACTTGTTAAAACCATTGCCGACATTTATAAGATAAAAAAGGAGCAGCTTCTTAAACTCGATAGATTTGCAGACAAATCGGCTGATAATATTATTGCCGGAATTGAAAAGTCAAAAGGAATTCCTTTTCAAAAAGTTTTATTTGCGTTAGGAATCAGATTTGTTGGCGAAACAGTTGCAAAAAAAGTAGCTGTTCGTTTTAAAAATATTGATGCGTTAATTAATTGTAAAATAGATGATTTACTTAATGTTGATGAAGTTGGCGAAAAAATTGCAAATAGCATTATTTCGTACTTTAACGAGCCTAAAAATATTGAAATAATTAACGAGTTAAAAGCTGCCGGAATAAAATTTACTGAAGATTATGACAATACTCAAAAATATCCTCCTTTACTTCAAAATAAAAGTATAGTTGTAACAGGTAGTTTTGACAAACCTTATGACAGAAAAAAACTCGAGGAACTTATTGATAATTATAGTGGTAAATTAGTTAAATCTGTGTCTAAACTAACTTCATTTATTATAGCCGGCGAAAAACCCGGACCAGATAAAATTGAAAAAGCTATTAAGCTTAATGTCAAGGTAATATCGCGTGATGAATTTTTACAAATGATTGGAATATAGTTTCTTGTAATTGCTCATAAGCAAAAATACATAGTCACATTTGTTCATTGTTTTAACTTGTAGTTATTAGGTTATTTGTTATTAACTGATGTTACGCATCGGTATTAATCCCGAAGGGATTTGACAAGG
>JAVHRE010000038.1:0-6660 GCA_036171495.1 Bacteroidales bacterium | reverse complement strand
AAAATATTATCTATAATTTTATTTTATCCTTGTTAAAAGAAATCCTACATATTTATTAATAACTAAAGGTATTTTTTCTGTTATTACACTGCTTGTGTCAAGTCCATAAGCTTTTTCATCTGGAATACCAATCTTTTTAAGAATATCGTAACTATCCATAATAAACTGATTAAACGGCTTAAAATCAAAATCGTATCCTTGAACTCTATCGGTCAAAATAAAACGAAAATCACCCGAAACTGCGTATTTGCGAAGTGACGGATAACGGGAAGTAATATCAACTTCTTTATTTAAAACCAATGTCTCAATAACTTTTCTGAAGTATAAATTAATTTTAGTAGGTACTTTAAAACCAATTTTAAAATCAACCCTGATTAGGATTTCCGGAATCAAGTGGGTTACTTTATAACTCAAAGTATGGGGTTCATCAACAACATCCACATGAATCAGCCAGTAAACGTCTGCTTTTTTAGGTTGCTTATTAAAAATAGAAAAAAGAACTTTTGATTCAATTTCATGCATTGAATTTGCATGGGTAAAATATACGAGATTTGTTGAATATTTGGTTATGCTTTCATCTTTTTTCATGTCTTTTAACATGGAAAAATAATCGTCAATTTTAACATAATCAGTCAGTTTATTTTTTATATTTCTTCCTTTATACCATATAAACATTATGTAAAATAATATACCGGCAATCAATATTGTTACCCATCCTCCATGAATAAATTTGAACAAATTGGCAATTAAAAAAGACCCCTCAATAAGTAAATAACCACCAAGGAAAATAAAAATAAAAGAAACGGATTTTCTTTTAACGTAAAAATAAAAACTCATTAGGAGTGTGGTCATCAACATTGTAATTGAGATTGCCAACCCGTAAGCGGCTTCCATTTTTGCTGAATCCTTAAAAAAAAGTATTACAAATATGCAACCAAAAAATAAAAATTTATTTACACTGGGAATATACATCTGTCCTTTAATAAAGGTTGGATGACTGATTTTAACACGAGGCCAGAAATTCAATAAAATTGCTTCGTTTATTATTGTATATGAACCAGAGACTAATGCTTGACTGGCAATAACTGCGGCAGCAGTTGCCAGTGCTATGCCTGGAATAATAAACCAAACGGGCATAATTGAAAAAAACGGATTTGTTTCACTTGATATATTTGGATTTACCAACAACCATGCACCTTGTCCTAAGTAGTTAAGAATAAGAGCAACTTTAACATAAATCCATGAAACTCTAATATTGTGAAGTCCACAATGCCCAAGGTCTGAATATAATGCTTCTGCTCCGGTAGTACAAAGAAAAACAGCTCCCAGCAATAAAAATCCACCATGATGGTCGGATAATAGCTTGAACGCATAATATGGATTAAATGCTTTTAAAATCACCGGATTACCCATTATCTGAGTAAATCCAAGTATTGCTAACATCAGAAACCAAATAAACATTACAGGACCAAAAGTATGCCCAAGAAAATTAGTGCCAAACTGTTGTATAAAAAACAAGATAAAAATTATTAAAAGTGCTATTGGAAGAACCGGGATGCCAACATCAATCAACCGCAGTCCTTCAACAGCAGAAACAACGGTTATCGCAGGGGTAATAATTCCGTCGGCAAGTAAAGTTGCACCACCAATAATTGCAAGTACGAATGCCCATTTTATATGGCGCCTGATTAGAGCGTATAATGCAAGTATTCCACCTTCGCCTTTATTGTCAGCACGAAGTGTAATTAGTACATATTTTAAAGTAGTTTGAAGTGTAAGAGTCCAGATTATACATGAGATGCCACCAATTATTACATTTTCACGTATCCCGCCAGCACTATTAATAATAGCTCTCAAAACATATAATGGGGATGTACCTATATCGCCATATACAATTCCAAGTGTAATAATCACTCCCCATAAACTGAATTTTGAAATATTTGTAGTTTTCATTACAAAAAATAAATTTGGCGAAAGTATATATAAACTTTACTCATTATTCTAAAATAACTGAAATTATTAATCCATTAAAACAAATAAGCTATTGCTTAAAAACATATAACAAAAAAGCCAACTTTTAGAGTTGGCTTTTTTGTTGAAAGTATAAATTAAAATTTACCCGGTAAAAGGGTTGTATTGGTTGCAGGATTGATGCAAAGTACAGGTACTTTTACGCCAAATTGATGAGCTTTTAAAATAAATTTTTTGAACTGATACGACATTATAAAAATAGCGTCAGCATTAATTTCAATTGCAAATTCATAAATCGCATCATTAAATTTAGATTCACGTTTTGATGTTCTTATTCCAAAAACAATATCTTTTTCGCCTAAAATCTGACGAATAAAGTACATGTTCTTTTTCATCTTATCATTTTTGAAATTACTACTTATAAAAGGTTTAATAATGTTAATATTACTATCAAAATATTTAGAAAGTAGAATTACCCAATTCATTTGTACTCTGTTTTTTTCGTTAAAATCTGCAGGAACAACAATATCAACTATTTTTTCGTTTTTTGGTGGTGCTTGTACAAGGTAAAAAGGAACATTTGAGCCAACAATTACTCTTAAAGCTCTTTTTGCATTATATAATCCCATTATAATTAACAGTGCATTAATTTCAATTGCAGTTGATTTTATTGCTTTAAAAATATCGCCCTTTCTAACTAACGGATATGTCTCTACTCCATATTTTTCTTGCATCTTTTTTGCAAATTCGCTAATCCTTACAAGAGCTTCCGGTTGTTCCCTGTCTTTTTTAATTATATGCAAAAGCGTAATACTCTTTTTAATATACTTCGACATTTGTAAAGCATGTTGAAAAGCAAATTCCGAATTTTCGGTAAAATCTACCGGCACTAAAATTGATTTATTGGTTAGTTCCATTTTTATATTGGGTTATTAAATTATGGCAAACTAAAATTAAAAATTTCTAATATTATTAAATTTTATTTATAGACGTAATTTTTTTGTAAATGTTGTTTAACTATTAAAATAAATTTTATTTAATCTCTTTTTTCTTACTACGTTTCATTATTAAATCATAAGCAATTGGAGTCGCATTAAATACAGATGAATATGTTCCTACAGCTACCCCAACTAATAGTGCAAAAATAAATCCTCTTAATATTTCACCACCAAAAATAAAAATTATTATTAATACTACTAAAGTTATTCCGGATGTGTTAATGGTTCTGCCAAGTGTGCTATTAATAGCTGCATTAATATTATCTTTTAATTCCCAACGAGGGTGCAATGTTCTATATTCTCTGATTCTGTCGAAAATAATTACAGAGTCCATAATAGAATATCCAATAACTGTTAATAATGCTGCAATAAATGACTGGTCAACCTCTAATCCAAATGGTAATACATTGTGGAATAATGAGAAAAAAGTTATTACAACCATTGAATCATGGAATAAAGATATAACTCCACCCAAACCAAATTGCCAGTTTCTAAATCTAATGGTTATATAAATAAAAATAATAATTAATCCTAAAAATAACGACATAAACGCCTTATAAATCAAATCGTTTGCTACAGTAGGACCTACCTTTTGCGAACTCATCATACCTACAACAGCCTTTTCGCTGTGCACAGCAAATTGTTCAAATTTAATTGGTGTTTTATAAAACGCCTTAACTCCATCAAATACTTTTGTTTCAACTATAGAATCAGTTTTTGTGTTACTTTGATTAATTAGATATTTTGTCGTAATTTTTATTTGGTTCTTAGGTCCAAATGTTTTAACTTCAGGAGCATCTTTCATAACTTTTTCAAGAGAGTTGCGAATATCCTGAGTTGATACATTCTGATCAAAACGAACAATATAAGTTCTTCCACCGGTAAAATCTACACCAAAACTTAATCCTCTGGTAAATAACGAAATTATTCCAATTCCAATAACTATACATGAAACAACATACCATATTTTTCTAACACCAATAAAATTGATTTTAGTTTTAGTAAATGCATTAAGCGTATATTTATTACCAACAGTAATTTTCATCTGGCGACTCAACATCCATTCAAATGCCAATCGTGCAATAAAAATTGATGAGAACAACGACAACAACAATCCAACAATAAGAGTTGTTGCAAATCCTTGAACAGGTCCAGTTCCAAACACAAAAAGTACAATACCAGTTAAAATTGTGGTAACGTGACCATCTATAATGGCAGACAATGCATGCCAAAAACCATCTTTAACAACCGCATTCATTCCTTTACCAATCCTTATTTCTTCCCGCATTCTTTCATAAATAATAACATTCGAGTCAACTGCCATAGCAAATGTCAGTACCATACCAGCAATACCAGGAAGTGTTAATACCGCACCTAACGAAGCCATAACACCAAATATAAAGAATACGTTTGCAAATAGAGCTATATTAGCAACATTACCGGCTCTGTTATAATACAATGACATATACAGTAAAACACCAATAAAAGCAATTACAAACGACCATAAACCAGCCGATATTGCTTCCTGCCCTAATGATGGACCAACTACAGCTTCTTCAATAATAGTTGCGGGAGCCGGAAGTTTACCCGATTTTAATACGTTTGCCAAGTCATCTGCTTCTTCAATTGTAAAATCCCCTGAAATTGATGAGTTACCACCTTTAATTTCTTGATTAACTACCGGAAATGAGTAAACATAATTATCAAGTACAATTGCTATTTGTTTCCCTACATTATCGCGGGTTAATCTTGCCCAAATTTTTGCACCTTCAGGATTCATTGACATTGAAACTTCAGCATTGGTTTTTGTATTACCAAATTCTTTTCTTGCACTTGTAATAGCACTGCCATCTAAAGGAGCACGACCATCACGACTTGAAGCACGAATTGCAATTAATTGAAATACATTTGAATTTTTAATTGATTTGTAAGTCCATAAAAAACGCATGTTTGGAGGAAAAATGCTTTTAACTTGTTTTATTGCGAGATAACGATTTACAATTGCAGTATCTTTATATTGAGTTAAACCAACAACCGCACCTTTTGCAAGTTTGCGTTCGTTATCAACACTTGGGTATAAAACAGCAAACAAAGGATTTTTCTTTTGAAATTGTTGTGCAGTTAAAGCGGTATCTTTCTTTGCAGAATCTTTTTTCATTTCATCAATTAAAGAAGTTGATGAATCTTTTTTAGCAGTAATTGTTGTATCGGCTGATAATTCAGATAATAGTGACGGTTTACTAGTTGTATCTTTTGCATTAATTTTTTTGCCTGCAGATTCCAACTCGGCAATAATATTATTGGCTTTTTCGAGTAATGGGTATATTTCCGAATTTTCATAAGTTTCCCAAAATTCCAAGTTAGCTGTACCTTGTAAAAGTTTACGAACTCGGTCGGGGTCTTTTACTCCAGGAAGCTCAATAAGAATTCTACCTGAAGTTTCGAGTTTTTGAATATTAGGCTGTGTAACTCCAAATCTATCAATACGGTTGCGTAAAATATTAAACGAGTTATCAATTGCACCATCAGCTTCTTTTTTAATAATTTTTAATACTTCTTCATTTGATGTATTAAAATTAATATTAAGTTCTTTTGATATAAAAAGTGCTGCAAGCTTTGCATTTGGGTCAATTTGCTTAAATGCCTGTCCAAATAATGTAATAAAATCTTCTCTGCTATTTTCTTCCATTTTTTTAGCACGAGCTAAAGATTTATTAAAAGTAGAGTCGGTGGAATAATTTGCTAATGAGCGAATTACATCAACTACCGAAACTTCTAAGGTTACGTTCATACCACCTTTAAGGTCTAATCCAAGATTTATTTCCTGACTTTGACAATCACGATAAGTGTATTTCTTTAACCAAAGAAAATTATAAACTGGTTCAGTGGCAATTGAGTCTAAATATTTGTTTTCTTTAACTAAATCACCTCTTCCAAAATTACGTGCATTTTTCTCAACTTGCTTAGTAATAAATGTAAATGACAATTGATATATACATGCTAAAGCAAGTGCTACCGCAAAAATTTTTATCGCTCCCTTATTCTGCATTTGAAATAAATTTTATAAAATCTTACAATAAATTCTAAAATTAAAACGCAAACTTACAAGTTTTTTACAAATCTACCAAATAGAAATTTTAAAATTTATAATAACATTTTTATAACATTTATATTATTGTATTTCTTGATGTTCTTTTTTCACGACTTTCCTTCGACACAGCTCAGGATGACATGTCGTGGCAATTTTTTTACAATTTATTTTGGAAAGATGTCTAACGTTCTCTTATCAAACAATGAGTTTTATTACAGGCACTGCTTAACAATGTCTAAAATATAAGCATAAAGGCACGTTGTTAGGAAACTCAACTCTGTTGTTAGGAAATTATTAATTGATTTTCATTTATTATTAATGTAACTTTGTTAAATAAAAATTTTAAACTATGAAAAATATCAATTTTATCACATTTTGTGCAGCAATGTTGATTTGCATTTCAGTAAAAGCACAAATAGTATTTAGCAACGGCTTTGAAAGTTGGACAGGTAATGTACCAGATAACTGGGTGGGCACTCAAACAACACTTGAAGCAGACAGTATTTTGCAATATACCGCAAATGTACATTCGGGAAATAACGCATGCAGGCTAGTTAATCGAGAATTATCACTTAAGAAATTTTCTTCTTCGGCAATTAC
>JAVHRE010000037.1:0-1323 GCA_036171495.1 Bacteroidales bacterium | reverse complement strand
CCGTCTTCTTTATACAAATCAATAATTGCCAATGTTCCTCCAGAGTTTAACAAATTATAAAATTTTGTTATTATTTTATCAATATCTACAACATGGTGTAGCGACATTTGAGTAAAAACAAAATCAAAAGTTTTTGCATTATAATTCTCCTCTTCAAGATTAAAAAACAAAGGAATTAAGTTATTTATATTTTCTGTTTTTAATTTCTCTGAAACAATTCGAACCATTTCTTTTGAGCTATCCATTAAAGTGATTTCAGAAAATAAATCTTTAATTTCAATGCTTAATAAGCCAGTGCCAGCACCAAATTCAAGAGCTTTCGAATTTTCTTTAAATATAAATATTTCGCGTAATACTTTAGCGATAGCCTCTGCTCTTTTAACATGTATTTGGTTTTTATCCCAATTTTGTGCTGCTGAATCAAAAAAGTTTTCCATATTGTTATTTTAAGATTTTATAAGCATTTATTATTTAAATTTATTAACTCATCCTTCCCAAATCGATTACATCCCGTACACTTTACGTGATTCTTTATTCCTTCAATTAACCTGTTGCACTTTTTACATTTATACCAATCTTTAGTAAATTCAATATTTCCACCTTCAATAATAATTGACTTGCCCTCTACAAAAGTTTTTGCTATTTTTTTTAATGCATTATTATAAATCCTTGTAAGAGTTGGGCGGGAAATTTCCATAAGATTTGCTGCCTCATCTTGTGGAAGAAAATCATAATTCACCAACTTAATAGCCTCATATTCATCATACTGCATTATAACATGTTTGGTTTCGTAAATCGCTATACCAAATGGTTTAAAACCTTGCATTTTAGGCGGATTGCATATTTTTCTATTTTTCTGAGGTCTTGCCATTAATTGAAAATTTAGAAAATTATAAATTAATTTTCGACAAAAGTAATGAACCTGCGTTCATAATCCAATTTTTTTGATATATATTTACAAATTATTAACAAAAGTTAGCATAAACAACCTTGTGAAACTTGACTTTTAACTAAATTAATTAGTGTTTGTCTGTAATATCGTTCTTATGAAGAAAAAATAATTTAAGAACAAGGATTAACGATTTTAGATTGTTGATTTTAGCTACTTCTAAAATCATAAATCAGTGTTCCTTGTTCTTAAATCAAAATAATGTTACTTTATGTACAAACACTAATTAGTGTTTGTACATAATGTCCTACGTTTTGATTTTCAACGATTTATTACCCCATCCCTAAAGGGTGTAAACCGTTGAAAATCAGCACTCCCTTTAGGGTCGGGGTAATTGCTTATTACAAATATTTCGACTTTATGGACAAACACTA
>JAVHRE010000036.1:0-6705 GCA_036171495.1 Bacteroidales bacterium | reverse complement strand
TTGGATTTTTACCATTCCAACCTTCAGGCTCATTGAATGCTGCCTGATCGTGATTCCATACTACCTTAAATGACTTTGCAAATTCGTTAGAATCAATAAAAACTTTACAATCCTTATCATTATAGAGGAAGTATAAATCATAGAAATGTCTTATTTTACCTGATAAACTCGATATTGGGTCTTTGTCAAATGAGAATCTTACCAGAGATATTAATTTCTCAACAAATGTTTGTTTCTTATCGAGAACATTTATAGTAAAAGGCAACAATCCATATTTAATTATCAAATCATTTTGATGACTTAAAGTCAGCGATAAACTTATAAGGCTATTTATTTCACGTTTTTCAAATGGGAATGGATTAGCAAATGAATTGATTTCAATGATTAATTTATCTGAAATAACCTGATAAAAACGTACATCTCCTGTTTTCGGATATGAATAAACAGATTTTCTGTAGCGTGAACCTTTACTTGTTAACTGAGAGTTTTCAATTTTAAACAAATCTTTGGTAATATTTTTTTCTACATCTTGAATAATAGTTTTGACTTTATTTCCTGTCATTTCAGGAAAATTGAGAACTGCAATATCAATATCTTCAGAAAATCGTTCAATCAATTTATACCCTTTAGAAAGTGATGTTCCACCTTTAAAAACAACGCTATCATTGTATTTACTCTCAGAAAGTCTTTTAAGTACGAGTGTAATCCAGTAATCTTTTTCAATAAATACTGGCAATATATTCAGTTTATCACTTGTAGCCTGTATAGCTGCTGAAAATGAATTTTTATCTAAATGAAGGTTCATGAAATGTTCCATTTTTGTTTATTGGGCAATATGTTATCAGATATTCCAAATTCATAAGATGAAGATGGGTTCAATGATTCTAACAATTGTTCGGCTGTGTTTTTACCTAAACAATTTTCATACAACGCACCGGTTAAAGCACGAGTTCCAGGATTATATTTTTTTGCCAGACGAATGAAGTTTTCCTTTTCTGAATTAGTTAAGTTTTTAATAAGTTCAGAAATGACTTTACAAGACTGATCAATAGTTGTATCTGGAATCTCTTTAATATTTCTAATTGCATCAAGTATTCTAAATAAGGGTACGTTTTCTTTTGTAATGCTGTTTGGTTGTTTCATGAACCAAATATTGTACATACCTCTTTTAGTATTCTTTTTAATGTCATTAATTCCAATCTGAATAATACTTGAAACTTGTGTAGATAGTCCTAGTTGATTATAAACTGAATATCCTGTAAGGTACCCGGTGATTTTGTCGTTTTGTTCTAATAAGTCTTTTACAACCTGATATACTTCCGGTTTGAGTTCACCAAAATCTGTAAAGCGAGGCTTGTAAAATCTACCTGTAGATAGTTTTCTAATCTTACCTTCCTGTACCATACGATTAAGTGCTTTAGTAAGCGCATAAATATTATTCACCTGGGGAGTAAAATCATTATAGGTGAAAATATACCCTAAGGGAAATCTATTAATCTTATCGCTAATAATATCAGTTACTTTCATAAAAATTGATATTTTCTGCAAATATATAAAATGTCAGGTAAATACCAGTAAAAACCTGACAAATATTTTTCAAATATTTATTTTAAAGCAGAAAATATTCATGTTAAATGGATTTTAATTTTTTTTTCATTTTCCTCTTACATTTTTATATGAAACTTCTATAACCGTAGTAAATATTAAGAAATTCTCATGTAACATTTTATGTTTTTAATTAAGGTTCCATAATATTGTAACAAGCTAAAAAACATTTGCAAATATTAACTAATTGCTTTATATTGCTTTAAATTTAAATCACAAATTTTATGAAAAAACTAATATTTTCACTATCTCTTACAAAGTTGCTACTTTGGCTTTCCATACCCCAAAACATAAAAGGTACTAATACTAAACCAACACCAAGTAATAAAATCCGATAACGATCGGATAAAAGTTATTTAAATAAAACTAATAATTGTTGTCCTTTTTTATTTTGTTATCAGATTTTTATTACAATTTTAAATATTAACGAAAATCAATATCTTTGAAAGCACAATTAAAAATAATTCTACCCAAAGAATGCTAACAGAAGTTACTGAAAATAAGGCAATTAAAATTGATGTTGAAGCTATTATTAAAAGTAAAAATCCTCGTCTTGCAGAAGCATTGCCTGGTTTTTTAATCAGATATATAAAAAAAATTCTTCATCAGGATGAGATAAATAAATTTCTTGAAGAAAATAAAAATTTATACGGAATTGATTTTACGAGAGCTGTTATTAAATTATTTAATATTAAGCAAAATGTTATTGGTATTGATAACATTGCAAAAGATAAAAAATATTTATTTATTTCGAACCATCCGCAGGGAGGAATAGATAGCATGTGCCTAATTGATAACGTTTTCAAAAATTTTGGTGAAGCACGTTTTATGGTTAACGATTTACTTTTAAACCTTAATAATTTTGAACCCATTTTTGTTCCAATTAATTTATTTGGGGGACAGAGCAAAGAAGCTATAAAAAAATTTGATGAAGTTTTTCAGAGTAATTATCAGGTTTTATTTTATCCGGCAGGATTGGTTTCGCGAAAAATAAAAGGCAAAATACAAGACCCCGAATGGAAAAAAAGTTTTATTAATTTGGCTATTAAGCATAAACGAGATGTTGTTCCTGTTTATATTCACGCTAAAAACTCAAACTTTTTTTATAAATTATCAAACTTTCGTAAATTTATTGGAATAAAATCGAACATCGAAATGTTTTATTTACCAAACGAAATGTATAAGCAAAATGGTAAAACATTTACACTTGTTTTTGGCGAACCTATTTCATATCAATCATTTGATAAAACATACAGCCCAATATATTGGGCAAATGAAGTGCGAAAAAAAGTTTACTCATTAAAAAATATAATAGCATAAAATTATCATTAACAGAAAATTATTATTTTTGGGCATTACTTATGGCGACTTTATTAAAAATAAAAAAATAAACATAATGAGTCAAACATTAATGAAGCACATAATTACTCCGGTTCCTGTTAAGCTTATCAAAAAAGAGCTTTCCCATGATAAGTTTATTCGCTTCTCAAATTATGGAAATAATCAAATTTATTCGATAAACTCTAACGATTCTCCAAATATTATGAGAGAAATTGGACGATTAAGAGAATTATCATTTAGAAATGCCGGAGGCGGTACAGGCGAAGAAATTGATGTTGACGAATGTGATTTTGGCGAAAAACCATATCAACAACTAATTGTTTGGGACCCAAAACGAAAAGAAATCCTTGGCGGATACAGATATATTTTAGGAAGCGAAGCTCCAACCGACAAAAACGGGGTTATTCAGCTTTCAACATCAACACTTTTTAATTTCTCCAACAAATTTTTAAAAGAATATATGCCATATACTATTGAACTTGGCAGGTCGTTTGTTCAACCCAATTTTCAGTCAACAAGTACCGCCAGAAAAGGTCTTTTTGCGTTGGATAATTTATGGGATGGTCTTGGTGCATTAACAATTATACACCCAAACATTAAATATTTTTTTGGTAAAGTAACAATGTACCCCGATTTTAATCAAAAAGCCCGCGATATGATACTTTATTTTTTAAAGAAATATTTTAAGGATACCGAAAACCTTGTAACGCCTATAATTCCAATAAAAGCACAAACATCTGACAGTGAAATGGAGAAAATATTTGCAGGCAATAATTATCAGGAAAATTATAAAACACTTTCTCAAAATGTTAGAAATTTAGGCGAAAGCATTCCACCTTTAATTAATTCGTACATGAGTTTATCGCCAACAATGAAAACTTTTGGAACCGCAATAAACAATCACTTTGGAAGCGTTGAAGAAACAGGATTAATTGTAACAATAAAAGATATTTACAACATAAAAAAAGACCGCCATATTTTAACTTTTAAATTGGCAAACAGAGTATTCCGAATTTAAAATTTTATTTTTTAATAAATTTACAAATTATAACTTTGGAAAATTTTAAGAATATATAGATGAGTCTAAACAGGATTAAAATCGGAAAAAGTTAAAAATCAGATTTACCCCTGCACTAAAGGGACCGAATACTTTTTAGCTCAGACTCATAGATTATACAATAAATCCTAAATCTAAAATCCTTAATCCTAAATTATTAATTATGGCATTAACAAAAAAACTTTTCGAAGGAAAAACGCTTGGAATACTCACCGGAGGTGGCGATACACCTGCACTTAATGCAAGTATAGAAGCAATTAAAAGTCGCGCATCAGTATTAGGTTTTAATGTTTATGGCATTAGAAAAGGATGGAAAGGCTTGCTTGGTGAAGGCGATATTGTTGATTTAAGTTTTCAACCTTACGATGGTGTTTATGGTGGCACAGCTCTTAGGAGCAGCAGAACTAATCCGTTTGGAGTTGACGACAATAGCCGTGTTGAGCAAATAATGAAAAATTTAAAACGTTACAAGATAGATGTTCTTGTTACAATTGGTGGCGACGACACAAACGGTGCAGCAAAAAAACTTTATGAACTCGAAGGAGTTCCAGTTATTGGTTTTCCAAAAACAATTGATAATGACCTTAAAACTAAAACAATACATAATTATAACGGAAAATTAATTGAAGCTGTGGTTTGTCCAGGTTTTCCATCGGCAGCAAAAGGAGTTGCCGAATTTACTTCAAGATTAGCTACAACAGCCGAATCGCACTCGCGAATAATAGTTTTAGAAGTTATGGGACGCGATGCCGGATGGCTCACGGGTTCGGCAATGATGGGCGGTGCAGAAATTTCATTAATACCCGAAATTCCAATAACAAAAGAAAAAAAAGCAGAATTTTTCGAAAAAGTTAAAGAAATTTATCAAAAAACAAAAAAACATTTTTTGCTGATAGCCGTTTCCGAAGGCGTGCGTTGGTATCAGGAAAAAACCGATAAAGTTGATGTAGTTTACGCCTCAAGCGAAGTTGACGAATATGGACATCCCAGATTTGGCGGAATTAGTGGAGTAATTGCCAGCGAAGTTGAAAAAAATACTGGCATTCAAGCTCGTGCTCAAAACATTGGCTATTATGCCCGTTCCGGCGATTGCCGTAATTACGACAAAAGATTTGTTGGCGTTCTTGCCGATAAAGTGGTTGATTTATTGCTTCGCGAAGATTATGGAATGATGCCGGTAATGTCTAAACTATCTACATATCAAGAAATTGAGGAATACCACACAAGCACAATTGATATGGGAAACATTGGCAATCAACCTTTACCTTTTGATTATTACGACCAAAAAGAATTTCATTTTAACGAAACTTATATGGATTTTCTTTCATACTTTATCGAAACACCAAAAGCAATCAGATTCGATTACAATTTTCCAAAAGTTAAACCTTTATTTTGATTTATGATTTTGATATTTGTATTTTAACAGTGTAAGTTCAATTAATAATTACGAACTACAAGAAAGCTATATCGTATATTTATTCCCGAGTTCCGATGTTCCATCGTGTTGGAAAATCTGCTTATAAAGCTAATTTGAACAATACTATAACACTTGACAATTATTTTAAAAATCCTCATAAAAAATTCAAAACCATTCACGTTGCGGGAACTAATGGAAAAGGTTCGGTTTCGCATTTAATTGCATCAATTTTACAAGATGCCGGGTACAAAACCGGATTATTTACATCACCTCATCTTAAAGATTTTAGAGAAAGAATAAAAATAAACGGTTTAATGATAACCGAAGAAGAAGTTGCCGAATTTATTAGTAACAATGTTCAGATTATTGAAGAAGTAAACCCATCATTCTTTGAACTTACAACAATAATGGCATTTGACTATTTTAGAAATCGCAAAGTTGATATTGCTATTATTGAAACCGGATTAGGCGGTAGGCTTGATTGCACAAATATCATTAAACCAATTTTATCAATAATAACAAATATCAGTTGGGACCATAACGATATTCTGGGAAACACTTTAGAAAAAATCGCCATAGAAAAAGCCGGTATTATTAAAAAAAACACACCTATTATAATAGGCGAATATCAAAAAAATATAAGCCATGTTTTTACTAATAAAGCCAACGAATTAAAAAGCGAACTTATTTGGGCAGATAAAATATTTAGCGTTAAGAAATCCATTCAAACTCCTGACACAATGCAAATGTTTAGAATAAAACATAACAAAGCACAAGTTTTAAATGGATTAAAAACTCCATTGTTAGGAGAATACCAGAAAAAAAACACAGCAACAGTTTTAGCTTCTGTCGAAAAATTAAAAAATATTGGGTTTCAAATTAATGATAAAAACATTTATAAGGGTTTTAAAAATGTAATTAACAATACTACTTTAAAAGGACGTTGGCAAATATTATCGAACAATCCTTTGGTTATTTGCGATATTGGTCACAATGTTGGTGGAATTAAATTAAATGTAAAGCAATTAGAAAAAACAGAATACAATACGTTACATATTGTTTTTGGGATGGTTGCCGATAAAGATTTTAAAAAAATATTAAAATCATTACCTAAAACCGCTATTTATTATTTTACAAAGGCAAATATTCCAAGAGCTAAAAACGAGATAGAATTGCAACAAGAAGCTAAAATATATGGATTGTTGGGCAAAACATATCCAACTGTAAAAAAAGCATATAACGCAGCTTTAAAATCTGCAAAACAATCTGATATAGTGTTTGTTGG
>JAVHRE010000035.1:0-6738 GCA_036171495.1 Bacteroidales bacterium | reverse complement strand
TCCAGCCACAAATATATTTCCGCTCGCATCAGCAGAAACGGAAGTCGCCTCATCATCAGAATTTCCACCTGCGCTTTTAGCCCAGAGCACATTGCCCTGACTATCGTATTTCACAAGAAACATATCATAATAACCAGCATTAGCATTAGTCAAAGTGAAAGAGCCAAAGGTAATAGTGGAACTTTTAAACCCTCCAGCCACAAATATATTTCCGCTGCCATCAAAAGTAACGGAATACGCCCAATCATAATCACTTCCACCGGCGCTTTTAGCCCAGAGCCAGTCGGGTGTTTGGGCATTTGTAACTACCGCTCCCAGAACGAGAATCATTGTAACGATTAAAACTTTTTTCATTTTAATTATTATTTGTTTGTACAAAAATACGGCATTTTTATTAAAAGTTAAGTTTTATAAAAATATTTTCATAAACCAAGTTGATAATCAATTAAGTTGTTGCCACTATTAAAAATCAAATTTGGATTTTCTAAAAGTTCTTTTATTTTTTTAAGAAATAAAACAGAATCTTTCCCGTCTAAAACCCTATGGTCATAAGATAATGCTATGTACATCATTGGTCTTATTTCCACTTTTCCATTTATTGCAACCGGACGTTCAACTATATTGTGCATTCCTAAAATTGCCGATTGCGGGGGATTTAAAATTGGTGTTGAAAGTAAAGAGCCAAACACTCCGCCATTTGTTATTGTAAAAGTTCCGCCTTCCATTTCTTCAAGTGAAATGCGTCGCTTGCGGGCTTTATCGGCTAAATTAAATACTGAAGTTTCGAGCTCAAATAGTGGGGTAATATCTGCATTTCTTAATATTGGAACCATAAGTCCTTTATCGGTTTGAACTGCAATTCCCAAATCAACATAATTAGGAAAAACAAATTCTTCGTTTTCGATGCGGGAATTAACAACAGGAAATTGTTTTAAAGCTAATGCAGTTGCTTTTGCAAAAAACGACATAAATCCAAGTTTAACACCATGTTTTTTAAAAAACTCTTCTTTATATTTATTTCTAATATTAATAATTTCAGTTAAATCAACTTCGTTGAACGTTGTTAGCATTGCGGTTTGGTTTTTAACAGCAACTAATCTTTCGCTTAGTTTTTTTCTTAAAGATGACATTGGAACATGCTCTTCGCTCCTATTCATAACAGTTTTCTCATGATGTAAAGATTTATTCGCAATAACATTTTCAACATCTTTTGAAGTTATTTTACGCAATCCCAAAATAATATCATCAACGCTCAAGTTATTATCAACCATCATTTTTTGAGCAAGCGGAGTTATTTTAATTTCATCATTAATTTCAATTTCAGGTTTTGTAACAATTTGCTCAATTTCTTGTTTTAATTCAACTTTATCATCAATTAAAGTTTCTTTTTTATTAATAGCTTCTTTAACCGAATCATCTATTGTACAAGCAACTGCACCAACAGCTATATTACTACCTGCATCAACAATAATTTTAATTTTACCCGATTCGGGTGCAATTAAAGGCAATGTAGCTTTGTCCGATTCGAGTTCAGCAACTTCCATGTCCTTTGTTACAAAACTACCATCGGCAACTAACCAATTAGCAACTGTTACTTGCAAAACAGATTCTCCGGGTGATGGAACTTTAACTTCAATTATCATAATTTCTCATCATTTTTAACAGTACAACTCATTGTGCAATATACATCACTATTTTCGCAATTACATCGCTTAAAAATTCTATCTAAAATTTTTTGCTGACGTAATTTATGAATTTCTAATAATCCCGATGATGGACTTCCGCTCTCGGGGCGACAAATTGCAGCTAGTTTTAATTCTTCAAAATGAATTTTAATATAAGGCCACGCACCCATATTTACAGGTTCTTCCTGTACCCATATTGTTCGTTGTGAATTAAAATATTGTGCAATAATTTCTTTTAATTTTTGCAAAGGAAAAGGATAATATTGTTCTAATCTGATAATTGCTGTAAAATTGTCGTTAATTTTTTGCTTTTCTATTAATATTTCGTAATATACTTTTCCGCTGCAAATAACAACTTGATTTATAGAATTTTTATCATCAACAAAATCATCAATAATTTCGTTAAAACAACCTTTAGAAAGCTCATTAATACTTGAAATACATAAAGGATGACGAAGTAAACTTTTTGGTGTAAAAATTATTAAAGGTTTTCGATAATCAGTTACAACCTGACGACGAAGCACATGGAAAATGTTAGCAGGAGTTGAACAATTAACAATCTGCATATTATTATTTGCAGCTAATACTAAAAATCTTTCAATTCTTGCACTTGAGTGTTCCGGTCCTTGTCCTTCAAAACCATGAGGTAAAAGCAAAACCAATCCATTCATTAAACCCCATTTATCTTCGGCTGAACTTATGTATTGGTCAATAACTACCTGTGCAACATTATTAAAATCGCCAAATTGAGCTTCCCAAATAGTTAATCCATCGGGAGTTCCCATTGCATAACCATATTCAAAACCCATTACTGCATACTCGGAAAGTAATGAATTATATATCTGAAATTTTGCTTGTTCAAGGCTTATATTTTTTAACGGACACCATTTTTCATCTGTATCATCAACATGAAAAGTTGAATGACGGTGGCTAAAAGTACCTCTTTCAGAATCCTGTCCGCTAATTCTAACTGGTTTGTTTTCTGTAACAATACTTGCATAAGCTAATAATTCGGCTAAAGCCCAATCAACTTTATTCTCTGAAACCAATTTTTTTCTGTCACTTACAATCTTTTCTATTTTGTTAAAAAACTTCTTTTCATTTGGAAGTTCATTTATTTTCTCTGATAAATATATCAATTTTTCATAATTGACACTTGTTTCAGGCGATTTTATAAAATCGTTTTCATTTGCATACCTATATGTACCCCATTTTTCGTGTAAAAAATGTTTTATTTCAACTTTTTCGCTTTGTTTTGCTAATTCTAATTGTTCTTCAAGTTTACTGTTAAACGATAAAATTTTTTGTTCAACTTCTTCTTTTGTAAGTATTCCTGTTTCAATTAAATATTTCAAATAAATATCTCTGACGTTTGGGTGAGATGCAATTTCTTTATAAAGAATTGGTTGAGTAAAACGTGGTTCATCGCCTTCGCTATGACCATATTTTCTGTAACAAAGCAAATCAATAAAAACATCAGAATGAAACTTTTCACGATATTCAAGTGCAAGTTGAATTGTATATAAAACAGCTTCAACATCATCGCCATTTACATGAAAAACCGGAGATAATGTAACTTTAGCAATATCAGTACAATATGTGCTTGAACGGGCATCAATGTAATTTGTTGTGAAACCAACCTGATTGTTTACAACAAAGTGTAAAGTACCACCAGTTTTATATCCTTCGAGTTGCGACATCTGAATTGTTTCGTAAACAACTCCTTGTGCAGCAACAGCGGCATCGCCATGAATTACAATCGGACAGACTTTATTGTAATCACCATTATATTCAGTTTCGATACGTGCTCGTGCAAGTCCTTGTGTTACAGGACCAACTGTTTCGAGATGAGATGGATTTGGAAGTAATGCTAAAAACATTTCTTTGCCACTTCTCGATTTAATATGTGTATCGTAGCTTAAATGATATTTAACATCACCTAAAATATTTTCATCATCATACGCATTTCCAATATATTCAGAAAAAATACTGTGAAATGGTTTTTTAAAAACATTAGCAAGCACATTTAATCTTCCTCGATGCGAATTACCTATAATAAATTCTTTAATTCCCATTTCAACACCGTGCTCAATGGCATAACCAAGTGCAGGAATTAAAGACTCAGCACCCTCAAGCGAGAATCGTTTTTGTCCGACAAATTTTTTATGTACAAATTGTTCAAAACCAACTGTTTTAAGAAGTATTTTAAAAATATCAGATTTTTGTTCTTTGTTAAATTCAATTCTATTTTTTGATGACTCCATTCTTTTTGTGAGCCAATCAACTATTTCAGGTTTACGTATATAAACAAACTCTGCTCCTACCGACTGACAATATGTTTGCCGGAGATGTTCAATAATTGTGCTTAATGTTGCGTTACCAATTCCTATTTCGTTGCCAGCATGGAAAGTTTTATTGAGGTCGGCTTCTGTTAAATTAAAATTTTGGATTTCTAAGTTCGGTAAATATTGACGTCGTGGGTGAACCGGGTTAGTTTTTGTAAAAAGATGACCACGTTTCCTGTAAGCATTTATTAAATTTAAAACTTTAAATTCATCATTTAGTATTTCGGAGCCGATATTGGTTTGTTTAAAGTTAGTGCGGGCAAATTCAAAGCCCTGAAAAAATTTCTTCCAGCTTTCGTCAATGTTTTCAGGATTTTTTAAATAATCAGCATAAAGTTTATCAATATATTGTATATCACCAAGATAATCGAATTTGCTCATAAAATATTTTGAAATAAACTTTTACAAAAGTACAAAATAATTCTTATTTAGACAAATTACAAATATGAATTAATAAACAAGGGGGCATGCCCCCTTGTATATCCGAAAGCTATCGGATTTAGGAAATCAAAAATAATTAAATATTGGCAAATATTTAGAAAAGATATTATTTCTTTTCGGTTAACATTTTAACAAGAGTTTCAACATCTTTTGCAATCATTACTCCTGGAATTTTCACAGGTGAACCAACCTGAGCAAGGAAACTTCCCTGAACTTCGCCGGTTTTATAAGTTGTAAAACCAATACGATATAAACCAAGTGTAAGCGATTTTAATGGGTCGCTTGTGCTACTGGTTATACGCATAAGTGAATTGTACTTGCTTCCAGATGGTTGAGCAGGCATTTCACCGCTGTCATCATTTTGGTCATAGGTATTCCATTTTGCACTTCCAATTTTACTCGAAATTTCGGAAATGCTTGTAATACCACTTGCTTTCTCTAAAGAAATCCAAGTATCAAAATAATTAGTTTTGTCGGTTGTGTTTTTGTCATAATCGGAACTTTTAAAATCGCCTTCGGCAGGAGCCATTTTATCCGGAACCGGAGAAATCATTCTTACTCCAATTTCGGGAGCTGCAACCGAAATCCACAAATAAAGATAGTAGAATTTTTTGCCATTTCGCATTTCATCAGGTTTTGCACCTTGTGCAATGTAACCGTAATAGCTAATTACATCTGTATAAGGTACTCTGACTTCTTTACCCATTACAGATTTTTTTCCCAAATCGGCACTGAATTTGTCAAGCTTCTGAGAAAATGAATTTGCAGCAATTAATACTGCTGCACAAACAAATAAAAATTTTTTTTTCATAAAATTTTGTTTAATGTTTTTAAAATAGTTATTGAGTATATAAAAATAATTAATCAAATAGCTTTTTATTTCCATTTGATTATTGCAAATATAAATATTTTTTATAATATTACAATACTCAAATTAAATAAATATAAAATATCAATTAATTATTGTTTTTATTTTTTGTAACTACTCAGCCACTAAATTAACTTTAAAATAGCCACAGATTCACAGATTTTAAACTACCAAAGGTAGTTTTATTTGTGGAAATTTAAAAAACCAATTAATTTTAATCTGTGAATCTGTGGCATATATTTGTTCTTTAACATTTTAAACTGGCTGCTGTGTAGTTACTATTTTTTGTAGCTACTCACCTGACAATATTACAAAACATTTTTAGTAACTACACAAGTGTAAGCATCACGGTTTCTCGTCATTCCCATTCCGTACGTCATTCCCGCAAAAGCGGGAATCTCCCAATGACGTGAACGACGAATAAACAGGGGATTATTCGTTTCGCTTAGTTCCCGCTTTCGCGGGAATGACGGATAAAAAACAAGTGCAAATAACACATGAGTAGTTACTATTTTTTTTTATTTTTTTTATTCATTTTCATAAATTCAAAAGACAAGAATATTTCTGATTTTCAATGTTCAGGTTTTTGATATGCAAGGCAGATTATTATTAACAAAACAAATTACAGATAAAAATCAGGAAATTTATATTTCTTTTATTCCTAAAGGAATTTATTTGGTTAAAATAACAAATCAAAAAACAAGTAAAAATTATAAGTTAATTATAAGCAGATAAAACAAAAATCAATAAGCCAAATCGGTAAAAGTACCTGCAGTAATCTGTTTATTTAGTAACTGGGCATTTTTAGCATTAAATGAGAATGTTCCAGAAATTCTTTTGTTTACTGTATCAACTTTGCTTAATGTAACAGTACCTTCTGTAGCAGTAAATAAACTATCGGACGCATTAGTATCGTTAGTATAAGTTGCTAAAAATTGAGTTGGAACATTAATATATGTTCCTGTAGTAGTCCCAAAAATAGTAATATTTAGTACATTACTTCCTGAAGTTCCAGTGGTACCATTAATAATAAATTTATTTGATTGCATTGTAGTTACTCTTGTTTGAGCAGACCAGTCGGCACCATTCACTTTACATTTCATTGATGCAGTAGGATTAATAATATTAGCAATTTTACTGTCTTTTTTACATGCAAAAGAGAATGCTATTATTGTTATTAGAATAAGAATTTTTGAATTTTTCATTTTTGTTAAAATTTTCGTCAAAATTACAACAAAATAAATTAAAACAAATATTTACTAATTGTATTTTTTGGTAAAATGTTTGGGGCTGAATTGGTTTTAACAGCATGAGTATGAAATTGTAAGCATGCCGAGCCTTGGGATTTAACGCTCGTAAAAGTGAATTCCTATGTCAATAATTGACAACAATAATTTCG
>JAVHRE010000034.1:0-6742 GCA_036171495.1 Bacteroidales bacterium | reverse complement strand
ATCGAATAAGTTTAGTGCAACTCGTGTCAAAAATAAAATTATGCGTAACATCAGTAAGTTATTAGAAATTAATATACAATAAATTTTGCAGTATTTTTTACACCATTTGCTTCCATTTTTGCAAAATATGTACCTTTAGCTAAATCGTTAGTTGTAAAACTAATAGTATGGTTACCAGAATCCTGATTGCTTAATTGCATTGATTTTACAAGGCTTCCATTTAGGTTGTAAATATTAATTGTTACATCACTTCTTTTGTTCAGATTAAATAAAATACTTGCAAAATCTTTAGCTGGATTTGGGAAAACAATAATTTTTGAAGCATCAACTTTAGTGCTTGCAATTTGTGGAACGTTAACTGGTCCTCTAAAGTCTTCGCAACGGAAAATTCCACGACCAGCTGTGGCAGCATAAATTACTCCATGATTTGTTATATCAGAATTAAAACCGCCATTAATTACAGGTGCATTAAACCAACCATTAGGATGAATTTGCTGACGAAGTTGAACAACGGGTACGTGTGCCAGACTTGTATTTTGCTCTGTCCATATTGGACTCGATGCAGTAATATCATCAGTAGAATAAACACCGTTTTCGGTTCCTAAAATTACTTGAAGAGAATTATTCCATGTAATAACTGAACCATAAACAGGCATTTGAGTTAAATCACCTTGTCTTAGCATAAAATTATCGGCTGTAAGTGTTGAAGTTGTTGTAGCAGCATTAAATGTATAATAAATATAATCAGTATTGCCATATCCGCCTAATGTAACAATAACATTATTTGCACTTTGCGGGTCAACAGCAATACTGGTAATTTTATGTCCGAATTTTCCAATTAATTGAGTGGTAATAACATTATGACTGGAATTATAATTACCGGTTAAACTATCACGACCATTTGTTAAATTTGCACATCGGTAAATTCTGCTTGTATCATCTAAATAATTATAATCGGAAAAATATAGATAATTTCCATCATTAGAAAATTCAATATTCTGAACTTTTTTTACAGTAGTTAAACTTGATATTCTATACCACGACATAGGCGATTTAGACATATCTAATCCTTGGCGGGTAATCCAAACTGAATTTTTAAAACCTATTGCCAATATTGATTGGTATGTATCTTTTATAAATACAGTATCACCTTTTTTAAGTGTGTCTTTTCCATTCATATCGGCAACGGTTAAAATATGTGCCAAAGTTCTTTTGCACGAGCTTTCGGGATAAATAGTGTCGCCCAAAACTAATGTCCTTGCAACTTTTGATATAACATATTGAGTACTGTTTGTATCATAAAAACTTTCCCAAAGTCTTATTGGAGTTTGAAATGGTTGAGATGTGTCGGTGGTTATAACAGTTTGATTATTTGTTAAATATTTATTAAATATTGATGCTGGGTCAATAGTAATATTTTTTCCTTCATCTTCAGACCGACCGAGAACTCCATAAGCATTTGTAACAAAAATTAATTTAGGGTTCAGCATCGAAAATTCAGTATTAAAGCCATCGCTACTCCCAGTATAAAGTGGAAGTGCATCTTTTTCGGTGGTTCCATCTAATGGAAGCAATATTGTACTATTATTATAAGTTCCGCCAATAACTTTACCTGCATTTGAAAATCCTAAAGAATTATAGATAGTAGTGTTATAATTTTTATTTAATTGCTGCCAAACATATCCACCATATAATGAGCGAAATACACCACCATCGGTGCCGGCATAAATTAATGGATTATTGCTCGAATAGTTATTAGCAAAAACAATAGTATGAATTCCTGAATGAACATAAATAGGACTTGTAAAATCAAAAGCATTTGAAGAAACTTGTTGCCATGGCTTTAATGGCGACCATTCGTAAATGTTGCTGCCCGCTAATAAAATGTGTTCATAATCGTCGGGGTAAACAGCAATTGAGTTTTCGTAAGCGCCTAATTTGTCCGAACCAAAAGGAACAAATTGTGATGTTATATTACTTAAAAGAGCTGTCCATGTATTACCTTTATCTATAGATTGGTAAACATTTTTTAAAGCACCTGTCATACCAGCAGCTAAGCAATAAATATAATTAGAATTTGATGGTGCAATAGCAAACTCAATTCTTTTTACGTCAATTGAAATAGTGTCATCAGGTAAAACAAGGTTTTTGCCGGATTTATTTATAAAAACATCATTGCCTGTGTTACAAACATAAGCTTTACGGCTAAGTGCTGCAATTACAACTTGACCATCTTTACTAACTTCAACATCAGTACAGGTTGAATCTGCAAAGCTGTCAGTAACCGGATTTGACCATGTGTTTCCGCCATCATTAGAAATCATTAATCCTTTATATGTTGCAGCATAAATTTTACTTGAATTTGTTGGGTGTACTGCTAATTTATTTACATAATTAAAAATTTGTTTTGAGTTATCGGAATCATTCCATGTTGATGTTAAATGCGTCCATGTTGTTCCACGGTTAGTTGATTTCCAAATGCCTTGTCCTTTAAAACCAAGTTTATTATATGCTCCAAAATATTCGCCTGTTCCAACATAAATATCTCCGTTTGAAGCTTGGCAAATGCTGCTAACACATAAATTATCGAATAAATCGCCACCATCAACCTTAACCCACGAAAGTCCTCCTGTAGTTGATTTCCAAATTCCACCACCAACCGAACCGGCAAAAATAAGATTAGAGTTATCTTTATCAATAAGTAAAGCACGGGTTCTTCCACCAATATTACTTGGACCCATTTCGAGCCAGTTCATTTGTGTGTTTGTACTTTTTAATGTTTTTGAACTTGATTTAGATTTTTTTCCTTGAGCGTTATTTGTTAAATATTTTAAAGCAATTTGTTTTGAAGTAAACACATCACTTTTTTTGCTTTTAAACAGCAATTCCGTTTTACCAAATAGCGAAGTAAAATATAAAAGGTTAAAACCAGCAAAAATTATTATTGCTGCCGATAATAATAAACTCTTTGTTTTCATAAGATTATCTTTTCAAATTATTAATTAATCCTTGTAAAAAATATTTGCACAAGATACATAAAAATTAAATATCAAAAAAAATATTAATAATTAACGATTAATGATTAACGATTAATGATTAACGATTAATGATTAACGATTAATGATTAACGATTAAACATTAAACATTAAACATTAAACATTGAACATTATTTGTATTAGGTTTGTAAATCAAAAATTATAAACATGAAACGTACAAAAATTAAAGAGCTATTACAATCTAAAGATTTTGATAAAGAGTTTGTTATAGAGGGTTGGGTTCGTACTCGTCGTGGAAACAAAAACGTAAATTTTATTGCAATAAACGATGGTTCCACTATTAACAACATGCAAGTTGTAGTTGATGTTCCTGTTTTCGGCGAAGAATCGTTAAAAAACATAACAACCGGCGCTTGTGTTAAAATAAAAGGTTTATTAGTACAATCGCAGGGACAAGGGCAAACAGTCGAAATTTATGCTAAAGAAATTTTAGTTTACGGAACAGCCGACCCCGAAACTTTTCCGTTGCAAAAAAAGGGACATACGCTTGAATTTTTAAGAACAATTGCTCATTTGCGTCCACGTACCAATACTTTTGGGGCAGTTTTAAGAATAAGACATAATATGGCTTTTGCAATACACAAGTATTTTAACGACAAAGGATTTTATTATGTTCATACTCCAATAATTACAGGGTCCGATTGCGAGGGCGCCGGACAAATGTTTAGGGTTTCAACTTTAGATTTTAATAACTTGCCAAAAACCGAAGATGGCAAAATAGATTTTTCGCAGGATTTTTTTGGTAAGGAAACTAATTTAACCGTTTCTGGTCAGCTCGAAGGCGAATTAGCTGCAATGGCACTTTCCGAAGTTTATACTTTTGGACCAACTTTTAGAGCCGAAAACTCAAACACGCCCCGGCATTTAGCAGAATTCTGGATGATAGAACCCGAAATGGCATTTTACGATTTGGAAGATAATATGAATTTAGCACAAGATTTTGTTCAAGAACTTGTAAAATATGCTCTTGAAAATTGCAAAGACGATTTAGAGTTTTTAAACAAAATGTACGATAATGAATTAATTTCGCGACTCGAATTTGTTGTAAATAACGACTTTAAACGATTAACTTATACCGAAGCTGTTGATATACTCGTTAAATCGGGCGAAAAATTCGAATATCCAGTTTCGTGGGGAACGGATTTACAATCGGAACATGAACGCTATTTAGTTGAAAAACATTTTAATAAACCTGTTATTCTTATTGACTATCCAAAAGAAATTAAAGCATTTTACATGAAACAAAATCCCGATGGAAAAACTGTTCGTGCAATGGATGTTTTATTTCCGAAGATTGGTGAAATTATTGGTGGTTCGCAACGCGAAGAAGATTTTAATAAACTTAACAACAGAATAAATGAACTTAACTTATCATCAAAAGATATGTGGTGGTATTTAGAAACGCGAAAGTTTGGAACTGCTCCCCATAGTGGTTTCGGCTTAGGTTTTGAACGTTTAATTTTATTTGTTACAGGAATGGCTAATATTCGCGATGTTATCCCATTCCCAAGAACTCCTAAAAATGCTGAATTTTAAAAAATTGAAACTTTAATTAAAACTTTTCGTTTACAATTATAATTGAGAAAGATTGAAAAAAAGATTGATAAAAAGATTGATAAAACAAGATTGAAAAAGATTGATAATACAGATAATCTCATCAATCCTATCAATCTCATTCAATCTACATCAATCTTATCAATCTACATCAATATGATTGAAAATAATGTCAATAAATTAATAAATATAAACACATGAAAACAATAAGATTATGTTAGACCAAAGACTTCAGCAAAAACTTTTGCAAAAATTGTCGCCACAACAAATTCAACTTATTAAGTTGCTCGAAATTCCTACAATGGAACTTGAACAACGCATCAAAAAAGAATTAGAAGAAAATCCCGCTCTTGAAGAAGGTGAGCCAGATGAAGATATTGATGTTTCTGACAACGAAGAATCAGAAAATGAAGAAAGTGAAGATGATGAAATATCGAAAGATGATGAGAAAATAAAAAAAGACGATGAATTTTCGCTCGAAGATTATATTGAAGAAGACGACAACGAAACTCCTTACTATAACTTAACAGTAAATAATTACTCTAAAGACGACAATGTAAAAGAAATTATTTTTGCTAATGGTCAGACTTTTCACGAAAGTTTAATTTCTCAAATTCAATTAAGATTTTTAACTCCTAAACAAACAAAATTAGCCGAATATATTATTGGCAACCTCGACGAAGATGGTTATTTACGTCGCGATTTATCGGCAATTGTTGACGATTTAGCTTTTTTACAAAACATGGAAACCAATAATATCGAACTTGAAGAAATTTTAAAACTTGTTCAACAATTAGACCCACCAGGGCTTGGAGCCAGAACATTACAAGAATGTTTATTACTTCAAATAAAGAGAAAAGACGAAAAAAACTTATCAGTAAAAATTGCAATAGCAATACTAAATGATTATTTCGAGGAATTTACAAAAAAACATTACGATAAAATAATAAAAAAACTTTCGCTTACCGAAAAAGAATTAAAAAAAGCAATTGAAGAAATCATACATTTAAGTCCTAAACCTGGCAACACTTTTTCCGACTCTCAAACAAAAAACCCTAACCAAATTACTCCCGATTTTGTTGTAGAAAATAACGATGGCAAATTATTTGTGTCGCTTAACTCACAAAATGCCCCGCAACTTAAAGTTAGTCCTGCTTATGCAAGCATGATTCAAGATTATCAAAGCAATAAAAAGAAAAAAGATAAACGCAACAAAGAAGCAATTACATTTACACGTCAAAAGATAGATTCTGCAAAATGGTTTATTGATGCTATACAGCAAAGGCAAAACACATTAATACTTACAATGAATGCAATAGTTAACTATCAGTACGATTTTTTTAAAGAAGGCGATGAGACATTAATAAAACCAATGATTTTAAAAGATATTGCAGATATTACAAATTTAGATATAAGCACCATTTCAAGAGTTGCTAACAGTAAATATGTGCAAACACAATTTGGAATTTATTCGTTAAAATATTTTTTTTCTGAATCGATGCAAAACGATGCAGGTGAGGAAGTTTCAACCCGCGAAATAAAACAAATATTACAAGACGAAATTGGCAAAGAAGATAAATCGAACCCACTTACCGACGAAGAACTTACAGAAGTATTATTAACACGCGGCTATCCTATTGCACGAAGAACAATTGCTAAATATCGCGAACAATTAAATATACCTGTTGGCAGGCTTCGTAAAGAACTTTAGTTTAATCCGTGAATTAGCAAAGCGACCTCGCTAACAATTGAATATTGATTATTGCCTATTGTTTATTTATGTGTAAAACACCTTCACTTGCTACCGGAACGCATCCAATGGTTATGGCAACGACTTCCATAGCTACTGAATCGCATGCAATGGTTATCGCAATTAATTCCATTTCTGTTGCAATTGATTCCATTGCTATGGCAATCAATTCCATTGTTATGGCAACGACTTCCATTGTTATTGCATCGCATTCTCATGCTAATGAATCGCATCCAATGGTTATGGCAACGACTGCAATGGTTATGGCAACGACTGCCATTGCTATCGCAACGCATTGTTTACATTGGCAATCGCATTGTTTACATTGACAATCGCATTCTCTTCGTTGAGCATCGCATTGCTTACAATGACAATCGCATTG
>JAVHRE010000033.1:0-6769 GCA_036171495.1 Bacteroidales bacterium | reverse complement strand
ACGTTATTTAACTGAATACTATTTTGTTGAATACTTTTTAAGGTTCGACTATTTAGTATTAATAAATTTTATTGTCTTATAATAATCTTGCATATAAACTTTTAAGAAATAAACACCTTCTGAAAACGGTTCAGTATTTACAATGGCAGAAGTGCTATGAACAATGTTATCAATAAAAATAGTTTTTCCTGTAAAATTTAAAATCTCAATTTTAATAATTTTATTGTTTTTAATATTTCTCACGTTTAAGAATTTAG
The DNA here is from genome assembly GCA_036171495.1 of Bacteroidales bacterium. GTDB lineage: Bacteria > Bacteroidota > Bacteroidia > Bacteroidales > GWA2-32-17 > GWA2-32-17. The sequence goes on along the minus strand of JAVHRE010000033.1, from coordinate 6,512 downwards.
TAATTGGGTCGAGGAATAAAGTTATTTCATCTAAATTACCAGAATGGGAAAAATGAATTGTATTTGAATGGGTTTCACATAATTTATTTGGTTCGTAATCATATAAAGTGATGTTTCCTATATTAAAGTTTGTGCCGGAAATATAATATGTTTTCTGACATTTTCGGCTCGAAGAAAACATCAAAATAGAAATATCTGAATTTGAACAAATTTTAAAAGAACCCGATTTTTGTGAATATGTGAAACGAGGATTTTTCCAAGCAGAGTCCCAGCAACAAATTACAGCATCTTTTACAGGCATACCGATACTATCTGAAATATAGCCGGTGAGCCAATTTATAGAATCTTTATAATAATTATAATAATTGTTGGGGTATTCCTCGGGATTGGATTTTTTGAAATTTAGAACTAATGGTTCATTAAAACGATTTACTTCACCACCACCTCCAGCTACTTTTTTTAACTGGTGAAAGGATGGAGCGTTACTTTGATTCGTGCTATATAATCCGAAAAAATCATCATGATTCCATTCTTTCTCGTCTTGTGATTCTTTGGTGTCAGAATACGTCCACCATGAATAACCCGAACCTTTTGCTTTTTGAAAAAGATAGTTAATTGTTTGTTCGGCATAATTACTCTGTTCTAATTCTGTTCCCATATCTTTTTGACAACCTCCGGTTTCCTGTTCGTCCTTTCTAACATTCAAACCTGTTTCGCCAATAATCCATGGTTTATTAATTTGTTCGGAAACATTTGAATACCATTTCATTGTGCTTTTTACCCGATTAAAACAATTAAGTTTATTTAATTTATTGTCACTATCTAAATCGGGATAAATATGTGCAGATATAAAATCGGTATTAAATAAACTAAAATCATAATATAACATATCGGTTGCGGTTTGCTGACCAAGAGTAATAAGATGATTTGAATCTCCCTTACGAATAACAAATGACAAATGATTTATCCAATCTGTAGATTGTTTTTTATCAGTATAGGCATTATTATACATTGGTTCATTATATAAATCATACGCCAGAAGATTTTCATCAGAAGAAAGCTGAGATGACAATTTGAAAAAATAATCATCACAAAAATTGTCAACATATTCTGGTTTTCTATTTCCACCTCCGCCACCTGTCAGAAAAATTACTTTAAGTTGGTTGTCGCCTGCTTTTTTAATAATATCTTTAATAATTCCTGTCAAAATATTTTGATAAAAGTCTTTAGAATTATTTGTAATCAATACATCTGTCCATGGGAATCCAAATTCACAACAAGTAAAATAATCAATTACAGGCTTCTTTTCAAAAGGAATATCAGGAACAGAATTATCGCAGAACATTAAATCCATATTAACCAAGCTGTCGTGTAAACTGAATTTGTCATTTAACCATAACCTTATGGTATAAACTCCCGATTCAAATTTAATATTCAAAGGTGGAGTTCCTTCCTGTCTTAAATATGTTCCATCTGATTTTTTAATCTTAATATATGCAGGAAAACCAAAACTATTCCTATCGGTAACATTATTAAAAATTCCGACTGATAATTGTTGAGGTTCTTTTATAAATATTTTAAAATCAACAGAACCTGAATTATTTTGTCCATTTTTATAATAATTATTGCTATTTATACTACAAGTTCGGATAAAAGGACCAATTGCTAATCCAACTATTCTGACAGTTGAAAATCCCAAAGAACGAATTTCCCTAAAATCTGAATTTATTTTTTCAATACTGCTTTCATAAGTGTTTTTTTGCCAATCATCATCATTTTTATATGAATGCAGGTTCGGACAACTCCAGAAATCGTTATAATCTTTTGTTCGGATATTTAAGCCATAGTTTAACGCCATTAATCGAAAATCACCTTCATGAAGTCCGAATTTTTTATCTTTTAAATATACATAAGGTACATTGTTAGAAACCGGTGATTTTATACAATTCAGAATACTATCATTCGAATTAATTTTAAAAAGATAGTCGTAATTTGGCGTAGAATATAATACCTTTAAATCGGAATAGACATTAATATCTGATTCTGGTTTATCAAAAACAGTTGCAGTTACCCATGAGCCATTAAAAAAATAACACAAGTAATATTTCCCGTCAATTCCACAATAATAAATACCTTCGCTTGATGCAAATAATCCTCTTTTCAAAGATGGTTTTATTGCTGTTGTGTCTAAATTATTAACACATTGCCAAACAGTAGAATTAGAATCTGCTCTCCAAAGAGCACATAAATAACCGGTTTTATTAATAAAGAAGATTTTACCAAAATTGTCGATTGTAAGAGGAGTTCCTTTTGCCACAACCTCATTATTACAAACCTGAAAAGCATATTTTTGTCCATCAAAATACCATCTTGCTATTTGCTGGTTTTCATTTGTAAAGAAAACCGAATTTTTATAACATTTAACAAAACTATAATTGTTGCCTCTTTTATCGGGATAATTGTTGTCGAAATTTCCGTAATAAAAAGGACCATTTTCAACTTTTTGATAACAATATGATACATTTCCATTTCTATCAATATACATTGGTTTCATAAATTCATCAACGCTCACATTGGTACCCGGCATGATTGAAACAGCATTATTGTCTAATGTTACTGGATTCCATTTAAGACCTTGTGAAACATTTATTCTGCAAGGTTTTCCCTGTAAATTAAAATAGTACAAAAAATTATTCTTAAAATCGAGTCCGGTACTATCTGCTGTCAAAATAGATTTACTTCCCAGATAACTGTTCCAGTTAATGTTATTTTTAACAACATATCTTATAAAACCGTTTTTACAAATATAAAAATAACGGGAATTTTTGGTATCAATTGCTGTTGGGCTATAAGTTCTGGGAAAATTGCAATAATCGTAAAAATTAATAGGTTGATTAATAAATGGAAAAAATTTATGTTGAGAATAAACAAAACTAATGTTTAACAATAAAACAATGTGAAGTAAGAACAACTTCATTCTTCCTTTATTTTAATATAATTTCATAAAATTAATATATTCCTTTAGGACTTACGCAGAAGTTTATTTTTGACACTTTGTTATGGTTATTAAGTTATTTGTTATTAAGTTATTAAGTTAATATGAAGTGATTTTTTCAATAACTAAATAACCCAATAACTTATTTTTTATTAGTGTAATTCGTGTCATATTGTTTTTTTTGCGTAAGTCCTATTCCTTAATATACTCTGCACGGGGTAAATTATTATATTTGGGTTTCGGGTAAAAGGTATAAGACATAACCCGCTCAAAGACAAGGGGACATGCCCCCTTATAATTACCAGCAACCCGCTCTTCCTTATGCCTTTATTGTAATGGAATCACTTTCAATAAAAGATATTTACAAGAAATTTTTGTAGAAAAGATTGGCAAAAAATTGACAATTATTTTATATTGTCTATCTTTTTAAAATACATCAGTAAAGCTAACCAATATTCTTTGCTTGTTGGGCAGCTCTGCCAAAGACTTTTTGAACCGTGCTCGCCTGCTCCATCCTGAGGTTTAAAAACAGTTTTAAGATTATTAGGAATATTAACAAGCAAATCGTTCATGTATGAATATTCGCGTTGCGAGCAAGCAACAAAAACGTTTTTATCGTAACCAACAAATTGGTCTTTCATAACTATATCGGGCTGAAAATATTCGCCCGGACTAAAAGCAATAACTGCTTTAACTTTCGGATTTCCTTTGGCAATACGCATTGCAAGCGAAGCAGAATAAGAGCTTCCAAACAATATCATAGGTTTTTTGCTTTTGCTCCACGCATAATCTATTGCTGCAAGCATATCTTTCTCAGCATCAATATATGTAGTTGGAAATCCTTTTTCTTTTGCAAGATTTGCGGTTTCGTTTTGAACAAAATTTACTCCACCTCCCGAACGTAAGTCAACTGCCAAACAGTTATATCCTAATTTCAGAAATTTAGTCGCCGTATTTTTATATTCGCCCTTGCTATAACCAGCTTGATGAAAAAAGATTATATAAGGATTTTTTTCGTCGGCTTCGTATAAATTGGCTGTTACAGTTAAACCATCGGAAGCAGTAAAAGTTACTACATCTTGACTTTTTGCATTATATGCCACAAAAAGCATTAATATCAGAAGTTGTATTTTCATTTTTAACTTTCGGCTAAAACAGTTATTTTATTTGACGAAACTTCTACTAAACCGCTTATTATTTCAAAAAATAATTTATTTCCGCTTGCTTCAACAATTTTTATTTTTCCTTCTGATAATGTTGAAATAATAGGTGCGTGATTATTCATAATTTCAAATGAGCCATTTGTTCCGGGAAGTTGAATTAATTTTGCTTCGCCTGCAAAAAGACTTTTTTCGGGTGTGATTATTTCAACTTTCATAAATTTAAAAATATGTTTTATCCACTTTTTTAACTGCAAATTATTTGCCGTTTTTAAATCTTAAATCGTAAATCATTATTCATTAATCATTATTCATTATTTCGTTAAGCTTTTGCTTCGGCAAGCATACGCTCGCCATTAGCAATGGCATCTTCAATAGTTCCACAAAGATTAAACGCTGCTTCGGGATATTGGTCAACTTCACCATTAATAATCATGTTAAAGCCGCGAATAGTGTCTTCAATAGGAACCAAAACTCCCTTTAATCCGGTAAATTGTTCGGCAACGTGAAATGGTTGCGATAAAAATCGTTGAACTCTACGTGCACGCGACACAACTAATTTATCTTCTTCGGAAAGTTCATCTATACCAAGAATTGCAATAATATCTTGTAATTCTTTATATCGTTGTAAAATTTCTTTAACTCTTTGAGCACAATTATAATGCTCGTTTCCAATAATTTCAGCAGTAAGAATTCTCGAAGTTGAATCTAATGGGTCAACGGCTGGATAAATTCCAAGTTCGGCAATTTTACGTGAAAGAACTGTGGTTGCATCAAGATGCGAAAAAGTTGTTGCCGGAGCGGGGTCGGTTAAGTCGTCGGCAGGGACATAAACTGCTTGTACCGAAGTTATTGAACCGTTTTTAGTTGATGTAATACGTTCTTGCATAATACCCATTTCGGTTGCTAATGTTGGCTGATAACCAACTGCCGAAGGCATACGCCCTAAAAGTGCCGACACCTCTGAACCTGCTTGAGTAAAACGAAAAATATTATCAACAAAAAATAAAATATCATTTCCTTTACCACCTTCAGCGTTGTCGCCATCGCGATAATATTCGGCAATAGTTAAACCTGACAATGCAACTGTAGCACGCGCTCCCGGAGGTTCGTTCATTTGACCAAAAACCATCGTAGCTTGTGAATTTGCAAGTTCGTTCTGGTCAACTAAAGATAAATCCCAAGTTCCTTTTTCCATACCTTTTTTGAAAGCTTCGCCGTATTTAACAACTCCCGATTCAATCATTTCGCGTAACAAATCGTTACCTTCTCTGGTTCGCTCACCAACACCTGCAAAAACAGATGTCCCACTGTATCCTTTAGCAATATTATTGATAAGTTCCATAATAATAACGGTTTTGCCTACTCCTGCACCACCAAACAAACCAATTTTACCGCCTTTCGAATAAGGTTCTAATAAATCAATAACCTTTATACCTGTATATAAAATTTCTGTTTCGGTTGAAAGTTGGTCATATTTTGGTGGATGTGCATGAATTGGATAACCTTCAGATTTATCCATCTCAGATAATCCATCAATAGAATTACCAATTACATTTAACAATCTGCCTTTAATTTGTTTACCAATAGGCATTTTAATATTATCACCTGTAGAAACCACTTTCATACCACGATGCAAACCATCGGTTGAGTCCATAGCAATGGCTCTGATTGCATTTTCGCCAATATGTTGCTGACATTCAATAATTAGCTTTTGTCCGTTATCTCTTATAATTTCAAGAGCTTCTAAAATATTAGGAAGTTGTCCACCGGTTTTCTCGAAACTTACGTCAATCACCGGACCAATAACCTGAACTATTTCACCAGTTTTAAGCGACATCAAATATGTTTTTTTTAATTTTATTTTGCCACAAAGATAAAAATTTTTCTAAACTCAAGAAGAAATTTTGCTTAAATTAATTTTGATGGAGAAATTAAGTTATACCGATGCTGTATCTGTAATAGTCCAAAAAGATTGGACTAAACATATTGTCTATCGGCATTAACTCCCGAAGTAAATTACTCATATTTATTTTTTATTTTTAAAGGTATTTGTGAGAACGCTTCGCTAAGTTCGGGGCAGGCTATTCTATCATTCAAAATAGCTATTGGACTATTTTGAATTAAGAATTGGTATTACATATTTTGAATGAGCATAATTTGAGTTTTTGTTTTTTTACGAGCTCACCCTCAATCTCCCGCCAAAGCGGAACAAGCTCTCTCCATCCTTCAACAATGGTTCGACTCCCTTTCGTCAAGCTCAGGGCAGACTGCTCACCATGACTTTGCTCAGGACAAACAAGAGAGGGAAAAGAAAAAGATAAAACTCAAATTATTCTTGTTTGTAGTATAAAACA
>JAVHRE010000032.1:0-1349 GCA_036171495.1 Bacteroidales bacterium | reverse complement strand
GAGCTTGTGGGTTGTTTAACGAAATTATTGGCGTTTTCTTGCTGACACTATTTATGTCTCCCATGGTGGTATTCCTTACGTTGCAAAGATTTAAGAGACCCATATTCCGGAAAAAATTCGATTGAGTTTTTTCTGTCATTCAATATTTTTTTAGGAAGTGCCATCACAGAACCCAATTGAGATATCAATAGTTTTTTCGATGCAATGATTTCGGACTTGTATATAATATTTGCATCAGCTAATTCTGGAATTCTATAAAATAATCCATATTTTTTTGCCTTTTTCTTTGTTTTTTCGGCAATCATTCCGGCAACCGATTTACTTACAGTATTTTTGGATACATCAATTGTAACAGGGCGAAATAATGAATCAGGCTTAAATGAAACACCGGAAATTTCAGAAAACCAACACAGAATTTTTTGATTCATTTTATGATCGGGTGTAAAATCAAAAACATATGAAACAGTGTCCTGCCTGATGATTGTAGTAAATAAAGAGACATATTTATCTTCAATCTTTTCAAGCTCTTCAACAATAGATTTTACTGCCTGCGCATTAATAGATGCATTATAATCACCTGTAAGAATATTTACTTTTTCTTCACGAATATTAAAAATTTGTGTCGCAATTTCTTCAGCTTTTTCTTCAAGATTCTTATTAATAATTTTCGTATTAACTTCTGGAACTTTGACAAATCCTGTGTCGCTCCGAACTTTTTTATAGATCGTATCCGATTTATTTACTTGTATTTTTTTTGTGGAAAGATCTGTAAATAAATAGTGTTGTTTTTCCTCTCTCGTGAGATTCAAAATAAGACTCTGCTGCTTCACTATTTCATTATCTAATTTGGAATTTATTGACTGCAAAAACCCATCACCTGTCAGATTAAGAGATGCAGCATTTTTTCCATAATTATTAAAAATCAAATATATGTTTGATGTATCCGTAACGGCATATGTTTCAATATCAACTCCGGATATTTTCCATAAAGTTGTATGTTCCGTGAACTGATTATTAATGCCCAATAATTTTTTTGCAAAACGATTATACGGTCCACATTGATGCGATGTCCGAATCATGTTTAAAGTAACACGAACAACATTTTTTGGAAGATAATAAACCTCTGGAGAACATTTAATTTCTTTGACATCATTGATGTTTGCCACATATATTTTTGAACAGCCTTGAAATATTATTCCTGACCCAATTAAAAAACAAACTATTAAAATTTTATACACCATTTTATTTCAACTTAGTTACTTATTATCTTTATCTTTTATCTTTTATCTTTTCCCTTTTATCTTTTATCTTTTCCCTTTTATCTTTTATCTTTTATCTTTTCCCTTTTA
>JAVHRE010000031.1:0-1353 GCA_036171495.1 Bacteroidales bacterium | reverse complement strand
CTTTATCATTTAGGTGATGTTGGGCGTAGGCTTTTCTTTCAGTCAAATTACAATTCAAGTCGTTAAGTTTTCAATTAAACTGTCTGAAAGTGCAGTAAACACTAGTCGTTATACATTGTTCGTAAAAATACAACGGTCATGTTTTAAAAAATATTTTATTTCAAAGTTAAAACAAAATTGTCTAAAAGTCGTTGAACACTTGTCGTTATAAATAATTCGTAAAAATATAATTGTCGAGTTAAAAAAATATTATATTCCAATGTTCATGTAAAATTGTTTATAAGAATCATTTACAAAGGTCATTATTCAGTTTATAAAAACATACCGGTCGCAATACAAATTTATTTTGTTTTAAGGTTTATAAATAACTGTCACTATCTCTGTTAAATTCAGGTCGAGATACTCCATTATTTGCCTGCGCAACAGTCCAACAGTATAGAGGTCGTAACCCACAAAATTGTCCATAAGCACAAAACTTTATTAACTCACAAAACTGTCTAAGTGCGCAACAGTCCAACAGTCCAGCGGTCGTAATCCACAAAATTGTACACAAGCACAAAACCTTATTAACTCACAAAACTGTCTAAATGCGCAACAGTTCAAGAGTTCAACAGTCTTAACCTACCTCATTTTGTAATTTCTATTTTCTTTATTTTCTGCACAGCTTCGTTAATGTCGTCCCTGTCAAGTTGCACCTCATAGTCTTTTTCAACAAATGTTTTTATAGTCTCAAACATTTTCGTGTCTTCCCTATTGTCAAGAAGTTGCGAATAAATTCTAAAGTTCAAGTCATTATATTCATCGTCAACGATGTCTGCAACGCCCAATGGGTCTAGCTCGTTTACTATTATTTTTATTTCGTCATAAACTGTTTTCCATTTATGTCGTAATTCAATTTCGTTTTCCGAAAGTTTTTCGGTATTCGTAACATCTAAAATTTCTTGAGCCAATTGTTTTAATGAAGCAAAATACTGTCTTTCGGTTTTCTCTAAATGATGTAGAATAACTTTCAAGTCCATAAAACAGTTAGCAAGTGTTTTTACTTGGTCAGTCATTAAATGTCCTTCGGCCAAAATAAAGTTTTGCGATAAACCCATAACATCTGCGTCAATCATTACAAGGTCGATTCCACTAACTTCTTTTCCACGGTCTGATGGGAAAGGTTCGTTATAAAGTCGGTCATAAATTATTTTAATCTGTTCCAAGTTCATGTCTAAATTGTTATTTTTTTCCACTTATTGCTGCCAACGATTAGCTAAGCGATTTTGCCGACTTCGTAAACGAAATTATAAAATTAAAAAGTGGCAAAAACTAATAGATAAAATCTTCTACCGCTGTGAAAGGTTTTTGCCA